>CAJXRL010000226.1 GCA_913059105.1 uncultured Flavobacteriales bacterium | reverse complement strand
CGAGATTTCTGCCTGTCTCGTGGGCTCGGAGATGTGTATAAGAGACAGATATTTTGCGAAATAATTTCTGTGTAAGGCGCCAAATTGATATAATCTATGGTAGCGGTAAGGGCTCTATTCTTCCCTATTCGGGTTACGGCAGCACCACCGCCAACGGTCATTAAACTCAGGTCCGTTTTATTCTCTTTAGGTAGGTCTCTTGTGTTCAATTGCAAGACAGAAGACAAGGCCTGCCCATATTCCGCAGAATAAGCCCCAACACTAAAAATAGTTCCGCTAAATATAAATGGATTGAATCGACCTCGAACTGCCATGTTTGGTGCGCTGGTAGTATATGGATTTGGTACCAACATGCCATCTATATAAGTTTGTGTTTCTGTAGCGTCTCCACCGCGAACAAACAACCTTCCTGATTCACCAACGGTTGTTGTACCAGGTAAGGTTTGTAGTGCACCTGAAATGTCGCCTAAGGCTCCTGCCGTTGTTACTATGTCTAAAGACTTTAATTCAACCGCTTTCATTTTATCGCTTGCTTCAAAAGCCCCTGCTGTAATGGTAACTGCATCTAACTGATTGAATGCTTCTTTCAAGACAACATTTATGAAAATGCTATCGCCATTTAAGGATACGGCTTGAGCAAATGATTTAAATCCTATAAAATTTACTTGTAAACTTTTAGTACCTGTTAAGCTGGTGGTGATTTCAAACGTACCGTCAAGAGTAGACGTTGTTCCAACTTGAGTTTGCTCAAAATAAATATTAGCTCCGGGAAGTAGCTCACCTTTTGCGTCTTTAACAACACCTTGAATTGTTGTTTGCGCGGTGGCAATAAATGCTGTAGTTAATAGGAGAAAGAATAAGCTTAGATGTTTCATTTTTGTTGCTTGTTGATGTTCACGCTTCAAATATGATCCCATAGCCAGCCTTTAGAAGAATAAGAATTACTGAACTGTCGGATTTTATGGATGAACTGTCAATCCCGTTAAAAGTGCAGTCACATTGCTTTTGTCTTTGCGAAGGAGGCACGACTGCGGCAATCACAAAAGAATCTCCAACTTTTGTCACATTGAGCGGAGTTGACACTTCTTTGTTACTAGAAACCAAATTGTCAGTAAGAGCAGTAAAGTTTACACTGAGCTCGACCACTTCAAGTACTTTCTTGTCTTACCCTTCGAATAATCTCTTGACTTACCTTTCACTTCGACTAAAGCTTGTGTTGAGCTTGACCGCTTCAAGTACTTTCTTGTCTTACCCTTCGACTCCGCTACGGATGACAAGAAAATAACAACCATCTATCGCTCAGGATGACAAGAATGTTCATTCATCATTCCAATGTTTTGTCAGTCAGAGCGGAGTCGAAGACTAGGCAAAACACTATTCATTTTTGTTTAAATGACTAGTCTCATTGTTACAAATAGAAAGGGCTTTCAAGTCCTCCCAATTATCATCAATAATTGCTTCTTTCTTTTTTCTTGTCCACCCCTTCACTTGCTTTTCAAATGCTATAGCTTGATCGATGTATTTGAACTCATTCAAAAAGACCAATTCAACCGGACGTCTATTAAATGTATATGCTGAAGTTTCAATTCCTTCATTGTGTTGCTGAAATCGTAATTCAATATTGTTTGTTACACCTGTATGATATGAACTATCTGAACACTTTAAGATGTAAACATAAAAACGAAATGCTTTCTGCATGGTTTAAAAATAATAAAATCTTGTCTTACCCTTTACTTCGACTATAGCTCAGGATGACAAGAATGTTCATTCAACATTCCAATGTTTTGTCAGGCTGAGCTATAGTCGAAGTGAAATGTAGGACAAAAGAACCACACACCTTTTGTCACATTGAGCGATAGTCGAAATGTGGGACAAAAGAAATTCAAAGCCCTTCTTTTGTCACATTGAGTGGTAAAGTTTACACTGAGCGTTAGCCGAAGTGAAATGTAGGACAAAAGCCCCAACTTAAACCTACCCCTATATACTCTCCCATTTTACGTTTGTAGCCCCTTTAAAAATAATCACCTACAAATACTTCCATTATCGATTTATTGTAAGTAATTTAGGACTAACACTAAACGCTACTACAAAACCAATGAATTACGAAATCCGCTTCGAGAATAGAAGCCCTCTTGATTCATTCTATTTGAAACAACATACAAAAAGACATAGGTGAAATAACAGTAATACTGTTGCACAAATGTTGTAAAGAATTTTAAATAAATTACCAATTTGGTAACTTTCCCTTATCTTTGTAAAAATACTTTGATTTGAGAATAATTGCAAAAAAGACATTGCGTGAGTTTTGGGTAAAGCACTCCGATAGCGAACAGCAACTAAAATCTTGGTTTAGAGAAACAGAAAAAACATCTTGGAAAACATTAAATGATTTAAAAAATGATTTTCCAAGTGCAAGCATTCTTAAAGACAACAGAATTGTTTTCAACGTTAAAGGAAACAATTATAGATTGATAGTAAAATTTAATTTTGATTATCAAATATGCTGGATAAGGTTTATTGGAACTCATGCTGAGTATGATAAAATTAACGCAAATAAAATTTAGATATGAATATTACACCTGTAAAAACTGAAAAAGATTATCAAAATGCTCTCAATAGACTTGAGGTTATATTTGATGCAAAATTGGGAACTGAAGAAGGCGACGAACTTGAAATTCTTTCAATTTTAATTGATAAATATGAAAATGAACACTTTCCAATTGGATTGCCTGATCCAATAGAGGCAATAAAATTCAGAATGGAGCAAATGGGAATGAAGCAAAAAGATTTAGCTGAAATCATGGGATTTAAAAGCCGAGTTAGTGAAATTTTAAATAAGAAAAGAAAATTGACTTTAGAGATGGTTAGAAACTTAAATACAAAGCTTCATATTCCAACTGATGTTCTAATCCAAAATTATTAATTGACTAAACCAACTTCTACAAAGTAGATTTTAATCAAATAAAATCAGCCAATTGTAGCTTTTCAAATTGGCAACTTACAAAAGTCATACTCAGTTATCGTATTGACTAGAATACTGATATTACTTCTATGCAATATTGTAACTTCTGCACTTTGTCGTCAACAGTTTGACTTAGTATTTAACTTAAAAGACACTTAACTAATGAACTAAATTGATTTCATCAGTTTAGATTTTGAGCAGTCAAAATCACAAGCTTTAGCTTTTCAATTTTGCACTTAGTTTCTGTATTAATTGACTACTTATTTAACTCGAGTATTTTCTTGTGAGCAGTTGACAATTAGAACAATAACTCTTTACAACATAATGTAAAATGCATTGGGCGGCAGTAGGTTACGCCACCTTAATTCCCTTTTGACAGCCCACAAAATCTGTTGGCAGATTTCGTAATGGCTGAAAAAATACAAAACTGCGAAGCAATTTTTGCTAATTAGTTAAACGTTAGCGTTATATTTGTTTAACGCCCAACGACACCTTACATGGGCGTTACATCACCTAATAATAAAAAGATGAAAAAGAAGCTATTTCCAGCAATTGGAATTGTAATCGTTACCCTAATTCTATTGGCAATAAATGAGTTTACTGAAGCAACTTTTATTAAGGATTATGCACTGATCTTCATAATTGCAGGTATGTTCTTTGGGCTTTGGCTGGCAAAATTTTCTAATAACGCAAAAGAATAAAAATAGAACAGGGTTGCTAACCTGCTGTATAGCACATTGTGGGTTTAGAAGTTGGATTGGCTCCTTCCCTATTGAAAATCCACAATATCTAACCGTTCGTTCGTACTTACCGTCCAAGTGCTTTGCATATTGACGTATCAGATTATGGCAAAATTATTGTATAGCTGTCAATCGCATAGCAAGTATAATGTAAGGAGGCTTGCAATTCTATTATCAATAGCTATAAAACATGAATATTCCAACGAATCAAAAACTATTTCTTGCAGTCGCAATGGGCATCATTTTAAGTTTCAGCAGCTGCAATAAGTACGAAGATGGTCCTGCTTTAAGTTTTAGATCAAAAACCAACCGATTGGTTGGAAACTGGAATGTTGTTAAAATTGACGGCATAAGACTTTCAGGAGATGGTTCGGTAGTTGTAATTGACTTTGACAAAGACAGAGATTTTTCAATTTTATCTTCTTACTTCCAATCAAATGGACAATATGTTAGCGCGAGGGAAGCCGGAGAATGGGAATGGGAAAATGGAAAAGAAGAGATTGAAGTAGAAGGAAGTACCTTTAAAGAAGATTGGGAAATTCTACGACTCACCAATAAAGAATTGTGGTTTGAAGATGAAAGAGGACAAAAATGGAAATGTGAAAAAGACTAACTAAAGTAAATAAGAATTACGAATCGGGGAATTACG
>CAJXRL010000225.1 GCA_913059105.1 uncultured Flavobacteriales bacterium | reverse complement strand
CGAGATTTCTGCCTGTCTCGTGGGCTCGGAGATGTGTATAAGAGACAGCCTTTGCAGCATTTAAATGAATTTAAAAACTAGAATATGAAAAAGTTTATATCCCTTCTTCTCGTTCTCTTTTCTATCAATAATATAGAAGCTCAAAATCAAATAGAGTATCACTTTGATTTCGCTAGGGCATCTTTGGCACAAAGAAATATTAAAGAAGCAATTGAATCGCTTAAAATTGTATATGAGGCAGAGCCTAATAATGCTAACGTTAACTTTTTAATGGGAGCCGCGTACACGGAGCTTTCGGGAACAGAACAAGAGGCTATGCGTCATTTATTGCAAGCTGTTCAAAATGTGAATGCCGACTATAAAGTAGGGTCTTTTCAAGAGAAGGCAGCACCAATTCATGTATATTATTACCTAGCGGTTGCTTATGTAGAAGAGAATAAGTGCGCCTTTGCAAATAGAGCATTTGAAGAATTTCAAAAGTATAGTTCAAAGGTAGATCAGTATTATATTGACGAAGTTGATCGTCACATGCAGAAGTGTCCATTTAATAAAAAAGAAGGTACGGACAAATGGAATGAATTGGAGACCAAACCGATTCAGTATGAAACTGTAGAACCTAAAGTTGCCGAACCACTGAAGCTCATTGATTCGGTGTATTTAAAAAACAAAGGCTTGGTTACAGAAAGGTTAGAGTATACAACCAATGCTCCGTTATATGGAGTTCAAATTGGAAGTAACTTGAATCCTAGTCCAACAAGTGCATTTAGTGACGTGAAAAATGTAGATGTTTTTATAGATAGTTTAGGAATAATAAGATATGTGGTTGGTCATTTTTCATATAGAAAGCAAGCAGAGAATTTATTGAAATCCATAAAAGAAAAGGGATTTGTTGACGCTTATGTGGTGAACGTCAACAATGGGAAAAAATACTCTAATGAGGTAATCAGTTATAAAAACATAAATCTACGATCAGGTATAAGGGGAGACGTAGAATATTTTGTTCAATTGGGTTCCTTTAAGGACACGATTCCGTTGGAGATGACGTCAATCTACTTTAAAATCGATGGAATTCAGGAGTACAAGCGGGAGAAAAGAACTGTAATGGCCATAGGGGCCTACGAAACGTTTAAGAAAGCAAAAATTGAGAAAGAAAAGGCGATAGGGGCGGGAGTTGCAGATGCATTTGTGGTTGCTTACAATAGAGGCAAGAAAATTCCGTTGCATGAGGCTATTAACTATACTGACAAAAATGAAATTGATGAGACTGAAGAACAATAAATGAGGTATTTGTTAAGGAAAATTTTTCAGAATCATAGCACTCGAGTTCTGGTGCTGTTATTTTTTTCGTTACTGCTGCTGATAGGGTATTTTTTAACCCATAGCTACATTGTACAACTCGATATTCATAAAACTAAAATACTAACTCGATTGGAGGCTGTTGCTAAAACAGCGTCTTCTCAATTGGACGGAAATCAGTTAGAGTATTTACAAACTACCTACAAATTCAAAAATACAATTGAAACAAATCATCAAGATAGAGTCTACCAATTGATGAGTGAGGCACTTTCTGAAATTAAAGACTTAAATAATTTAAATACAAACATTTATACTCTGTTTAGAGAAGGCGGGCGTTTTTATTTTGGTGTTAATTCAGAATTAAAACCATACTTCAGACACGAATACAAGAACTTTCCGCAAGAGTTAGATACCTATTTTGAACAAGGTGGAATTGTTGATGTATACGAAGATGATAATGGATATTGGCTTTCTGCCTTTGCGCCAATAAAAAATTCCGAAGGAAACGTAATCGCTATTGTACAGGTAGATAACCGATTTGATGAGTTTTTGAAAAAAGCTAGAGAAGAGATTTTCTTTAATATAGGTCTCTCTTTAATTGTGACATTGATTATTATCTTTTTTCTGATTAGAGCCATTCGTTCTATTTTAATTCAAGAAGATCAACTAAATGCAGATTTGATGCAGTCTAAATTGGAATTAGAGATAAAAAGCAAAGAAACTTTAGACAGTATTATTTATGCAAAGCGAATCCAAGAAGCAATCCTTCCAATAAGAGAAAGAATTTTAGAGTCGTTGCCGCAGTCGTTTGTATTTCATTTGCCAAGAGATATAGTAAGCGGAGATTTTTATTGGTTTAAAAGAATTGAGAATAAGATTTTTATTGCGAGTGTTGATTGCACTGGGCATGGAGTCCCTGGAGCATTTATGAGTATGATTGGTACGGTGTTATTAGACGACATCGTTGAGAAGAAAGGAGTATATGAGCCGGATCAGATTTTGACTGAGCTACATAAAGATGTAGTGAAAGCTTTAAAACAGGATAGGAAAGAAAAAGCATCTAAAGACGGGATGGACATTGCTCTGTGTGTGTTTGATACCGATTTCGAGACATTAAAATTTGCTGGTGCTTTTAGACCTTTAATTCATATCAGTGATGGCATTATGAATAAAATTAAGGCTGATTCCGCTCCAATTGGAGGAGTAGGGCTTCATGCCCCAAGTTTTACTCAACACGAAGTAAGTATCAAGAAAGGAGATTCCATTTACATCTATACAGACGGTTTCGCGGATCAATTTGGTGGTGAAAGGAATAAAAAATACATGACGAAACGCTTTAGAGCTTTTCTTATGTCTATTGCCTATTTTTCAGCAGAAGAACAGCTGAAACGTTTGCAGCAAGAATTAGATTTATGGAAGGGAGATGCAGAGCAGGTAGATGATATTTTAGTTATTGGAATTAAAGTATAAAAAAAGGGGAAGCAATATTTGCTTCCCCTTTTCATAAATAGATATGGATTCTTAATCTATATCAATTTCTATAACATTTAAAACATCTGTTTGTCCTCTTGTTACAAACACAACCACTTTCAAGTCACTGATTATTACTGCTCCGCCACCTTCGGTGCTCGTTCCATGATAATCTGCAGGCACAGTATACGTGAATGTTTCGCTTATTTTACTATCAGCATTTGTAGATCCTGTAACTGCTTGTCCCCATTGGCCTGTAATGAAATCTCTTAGCACATGGTTTTGAACATATGAATTTGATCCACCAGATTGTTTAGACACTAAACCATCTTGAAGCAAAGCAACGTTAATGTTATTAACAGCACTTTCGCCTTTAGTATAATACAGGTCAACTTTGACCGTTAAGACATCTCCGCTCATTGTCGCTTTAGCGCCAATATTAACAGGAGCCTCCATTGCGTTAACTGAAGCACCTGCTTGTGCCCAAGAACCTCTACTCATTGCCATACCACCTCTTTGAGCTGGCACACCTAAGTTACTTGCTGGTAGTCTATTAATTGTTCCAGCTGGATAACCAGCTACATCTGATTGAGCAATTAGGCCTGCTCCATAAGGGGTAGTAAAATTGGCCCATCCTGATGCAGGAGCAGCATAAGAACCAGCATGTACGGCCATAATGATAAATCTATCTGCACCTAAACTTACCTTAGCAGCGGTAGCCCTTACATGACCGTCAGGACAAAATCCACATCTAACTCCGGTAAAATCTTCTAATAATGCAGCCCTATTTGAAGGATCTGTAGAAGCTAGAAAATTAGATGTTCCACCACCTGTTGTTCCACCACCTGTTGTTCCACCGCCTGCTGCACCTGAATTAGCACTATCTTGAACAAATGTTGGATTAGCTGTTAATGCGTCTTCTTTCTCACAAGAAGTAAAAGTCATTGCCCCAAGTGCAACGCTTAATACAAATAATATTTTTTTCATGATTGTTTTATTTTCTGCGCCCAATATAATCAAAAGAATTAACTTAATAGAATGAACAAGTGAGTTATGATTGGATCTGTGGGATTAATATGGGGTATTTAATATAATGTGGAGTTTTTAACGGGGATTTATCAATATTGCAAGAATTAGATGAAATTCGTAAAAAGAGACTATTTCTGAAAAAGCAAATAAGAGGGATTGATAGATTTTAAACCTGACAGTTGTCTTAGAGGGAATTATGACCAAACTATTAACGCAAAAAAGCAGCCTACTAAAGCTGCTTTTTTGTGGAGAATATCGGAGTCGAACCGATGACCTCTTCACTGCCAGCGAAGCGCTCTAGCCAACTGAGCTAATCCCCCATGTTTTGTATTGAAGTTTGCCAAAAGTATTTAAAAACTTCGGCTTCGCGATTCAAAAAGCTTATTACTTTTGTTCTCCCGCTTATGATTTCAAAAGCTTTTAAAATACACTTGGAAAAAGCATTAATAAATGCTGATCTGTTGACAGGCCATATAGGAGTCGTGGCAGCAGTTTCCGGAGGTTCTGTTAATCAGGCGTATGACTGTCTCTTATACACATCTCCGAGCCCACGAGACAGGCAGAAATCT
>CAJXRL010000224.1 GCA_913059105.1 uncultured Flavobacteriales bacterium | reverse complement strand
TACGAGATTTCTGCCTGTCTCGTGGGCTCGGAGATGTGTATAAGAGACAGTAGGAATGCTATGTTCCAACAGTTTTAGCCCATCCAATTTTCTTAATCCTTCTTTTTCTTGAAAATGAAATCCAAAACAAGAAATTCGATGTTTTAATGGCAAAGAAGTAACAATGACCTTAGCATCTTCATACAAAACTTCTCCCGCTTTTTCTATGGTATGAAATGTCATGTTAAACGACAAATGACTTCCAGCATTTCGAAATTGAATTTCAACAATTTCATCTAATCCTTTTGGCCCATGAATGTTTAATTCAGCCCGGCGACCTAAAAGATGCATGGTTGACAAAAGTCCAACCAAACCAAAAAAGTGATCACCATGTAAATGGGAAATAAACACTTGATTGATATTTTGAATCTTTACTCTACTTTTACGAAGCTGAATCTGAGTACCTTCACCACAATCTACCAGAAAAAGTTGATTACTACAAGTAACTACTTGTGATGTTTGATTTGCAGAAATAGTAGGAAGCGCAGAACCGCTGCCCAAAACAAGGACTTCAAGAGACATTAATTTAGATTCTCTTCTCCTTCGTTTAAGCCTCTCTCTAATTCATCCATAAAAATGAAATCTACGGCCTCGTTGAAACTTGGTGTAATGTTTAGTACTGTAGCCAACTGAGAGATATCAACTAATTTAGAAACAGCTGGTTGTAAATCGCAAACCACTAAGCATCCGTTATTTTCTTTGCAAACTCGGTTAGCAACTAAAATCACACTAAGTCCCGAAGAATCGCAATAGCTGCATTTTGAAACATCAAAAATGATATTTTTAATTCCTTTTGAATTAAGAACAGCAATTTCTGCCTTCAAGTCTGGCGATACCTTGGCAGTGAACTTATCTTCTAAAACAGATATGTGAGTATATTTATCTTGAACGTCTATGGAATATGCTGCTGAACTCATGTTTTATTAGCTTTAGAAACAAATATATAAAATTTTGCTCTCTTAGTTACTACCTGAAGCCAATAAATATAGAACTGCCATTCGAACTGCTACGCCATTCTCTACTTGATTTAAAATAACTGAATGTTTAGAGTCAGCAACTTCAGAAGAAATTTCAACTCCCCTATTGATTGGTCCCGGATGTAATATAATTGGAACCTTCTTCAGTTTGTTCAAACGAGACATGGTTAATCCGTACAAATTATGGTATTCCCTCAACGACGGAAAAAATTTGACTCCAGAATTTTCATCCCCTCCTTGTCTTTCTAGCTGGATGCGCAACATCATAGCCACGTCACACCATTCAAGTGCTTCATCTAATTTATAGCTTACCTCTACTCCTAGTGAAGCAATGTACTTTGGCAATAAAGTTGGTGGGCCACAGACCATCACTTTTGCCCCTAATTTTTGAAGGCAGTGAATGTTAGAAAGCGCCACTCTAGAATGCAAAACATCTCCAACGATTACTACCTTTTTACCTGCCAAATCTCCCAATGCATGACGCATACTAAAAGCATCTAACAGAGCTTGTGTTGGGTGTTCATGCGCCCCATCACCTGCATTTATTATGGTAGCATCAACGTGTTTACTCAAAAATGCATGAGCTCCAGGATTCGGATGTCTCATCACAACCATGTCCACTTTCATGGCCAGAATATTGTTAACCGTATCGATCAAGGTTTCACCCTTAGTAACTGAAGATGCTGTAGCTGAAAAATTAATCACATCTGCAGAAAGTCGTTTCTCTGCTAACTCAAAAGAAAGTTTCGTTCGGGTGGAATTTTCAAAAAACAGGTTAGCAATCGTGATATCTCGCAAAGAGGGAACTTTTTTAATTGGTCTATTAATAACCTCTTTAAAATTGTCGGCCGTAGAAAAGATCAACTCTATGTCAGCTTTGCTGAGTTCTTTAATTCCCAATAAATGCCGAGTTGATAATTTTTCCATCTATTTTGTATTTTCTTTTAAAATTATTTCATCCACTCCATCCGTTTCCAACCACTTAGCCTCTACTCTTTCACTTGAAATTGAGTCTATTGTTGTTCCAATGTAGTTTGGTTCAATTGGTAAATGACGACCATATCTGCGATCAACTAAAACTAGAAGTTCAACTAAATCTGGTCTTCCGTATGCTAACATTGCATCCAACCCAGCTCTGATTGTTCTTCCTGTGTACAGCACATCATCAATCAAAATCACTTTTTTGTTTTCAATAATAAAATCAATTTGTGTTTTGTTGGCAATAATGGGGCTATCTCTTCTTCTAAAATCATCTCGAAAAAAAGTAGTATCCAAGCTTCCCAAAGGAATAGAAGAATTTGAAGTAATTTTTAATAATTCAGAATGAATTCTTTTTGCAAGAATTACTCCTCTAGGTTGCAAACCAATAATAACTGAATTCGAGAAGTCGTTGTGATTTTCAATTAATTGATAACAAAGGCGCTGAATGGCTAATTCTAACTGAGTTTGGTCGAGAATAATCCTATTGTTCTTCATTTCAAAAGACAAATA
Source organism: uncultured Flavobacteriales bacterium (assembly GCA_913059105.1). Classification (GTDB taxonomy): domain Bacteria; phylum Bacteroidota; class Bacteroidia; order Flavobacteriales_E; family Vicingaceae; genus NORP294. The sequence goes on along the minus strand of CAJXRL010000224.1, from coordinate 1,868 downwards.
TAACGCTTTGCTCAGACAAATTGAGAATTATGAAGAATGGTCAACAACAATTTTCCATTCCCCATCAATTTTTTTCCAAAGCAACGTAAAATGACCACCCAAATCATCTTCCTTTCGTTTCAAATGCCACTTCCCAACTACAAATGCCTGAGTATCTGATAAGATTTCAATTTTAACAAATTCGAAAGTTAACTGACCCATTTTTTCAGGTGTCGGATATCCCTTCAAATAATTGGTCAAGGTTTTAGAATAACCGTAAGTTGGCCCTTTACTGCCAATGAACAACAAGGAATCTGAATTCCAATACCCTTTCATGTAAGCAGGAATGTTTCCTCGATTCCAGTTGCTTTCTTGAAACTTCATCACCAATTTAATTTGCTCTTCAGCTAAGGTTTTGGATAGTTGAGCTTGGACAGAAAAGCTAACTAAGAATAATGCAATAATTATACTTCTTTTCATATTCTATTGATTTACATCTTTTAATGACAACTGAATTCTTTTTCTTTGCGCATCTACTTCTAATACTTTAACTCGAATGGCTTGACCTAATTGAACCACTTCGTTAGGATCGCTCACAAACTTATTGGCTAAATTTGAAATATGCACCAAACCGTCCTGTTTGACTCCAATATCAACAAAAGCACCAAAGTTTGTGATGTTGGTTATTAAAGCCGGTAATTCCATTCCAACCCTTAAGTCAGCAATGCTTTTAACCGTGCTGTCAAATTGAAAAACCTTCATTTTTTCGCGAGGATCTCTTCCAGGTTTCAACAGTTCATTTTTGATATCATTCAACGTCAATTCCCCAATTTCTTCAGAGATATATTGTTTCATCTGAATCGCTTCAATTTTCTCTTTTTCAACTTTGAACTTAGAAAAGTCAATCTTATTGGAAGCCAATATTTTCTTTAATACCTTGTATCTTTCAGGATGTATTCCTGTTTCATCCAATGGATTTGCACCATTCCTAATTCTTAAAAAACCTGCCGATTGCTGAAATGCAATAGCACCCATCCCTTTAATTTCTTTCAATTGTTTTCGGTCTTCGAAAGCTCCTTGTTCTTCTCGGTACGCTACAATGTTCTCTGCCAATTTTGGACCCAATCCAGAAACGTAAGCCAACAAATGCTTGCTTGCAGTATTTATATTTACACCAACCTTGTTCACAGCAGATTCCACCACGCGATCTAAACTGTCTTGGAGCATTTTTTGATCAACATCATGCTGGTACTGTCCTACACCAATAGATTTTGCATCAATTTTAACCAATTCAGCTAAGGGGTCCATCAACCGTCTACCAATTGAAACAGATCCTCTAACCGTTACATCGTAATCCGGAAATTCTTCTCGAGCCACTTTTGATGCCGAATAAATAGAAGCTCCATTTTCGTTCACCATGTAAGAGAATACTTTTCTATCGAAAATCAAATTTTGAAGAAACTGCTCGGTTTCTCTGCCCGCAGTTCCATTTCCTATCGCAATGGCCTCTATCTTATAAGCACTCACCATGGTTGATATTTTCTTGGCAGCCATTTTGCCTTCATTTTTTGGGGCATGTGGATAAATGGTTTCATTATGAACCAATTCACCTTGCTTATTTAAACAAACTACTTTACACCCAGTTCTAAACCCTGGATCAATTGCTAAAATGCTTTTCTCACCCAAAGGAGCACCTAATAGCAACTGTTTTAGATTGGTTGCAAAAACAGCAATTGCTGCTGTATCTGCCTTTTCTTTTGCAATAGATAATGCTTCATTAGATAATGAAGGATATAATAAGCGCTTATATGCATCTTGTATGGCTTCTTTAATTTGAGTTTCACATTCATTTTGGGAACGAATGATTCGATTTTCTATTCTTGCAAGTA
>CAJXRL010000223.1 GCA_913059105.1 uncultured Flavobacteriales bacterium | reverse complement strand
CTACACAGAGTAGATCGTCGGCAGCGTCAGATGTGTATAAGAGACAGCTATGAAAGTATTAATGGTTTGTCTGGGCAACATTTGCCGCTCCCCAATGGCTCAAGGAATTCTTGAAAAAAAAACAATCGAAAATGGTTTAGCTGTAACAGTTGACTCTGCCGCAACATCCGACTATCATGTAGGTGACAATCCCGACCCTCGTTCAATATCGAAAGCAGCTGAACATGGAATAGACATCAGTTCTCAACAGGGCAGGCAAGTACAAAATTCAGATTTTCAAAAATTCGACAGAATATTTGTAATGGACACTTCAAATTATTCCAACACGGTTTCACTAACAAACAACGTACAAGAAATAAATAAAGTTGAACTGATTTTAAACTTGATTTCCCCAGGATCCAATCAATCTGTTCCTGACCCTTATTATGGAGGGGAAGACGGTTTTGAAAATATGTACCGTTTGCTAGATACAGCGTGCAACATAATAATTGAACAAATCAAAAATGAGCAAAGCTAAAGTCTACCTTATTCCCAATTTTTTAGGACCTGAAGTTTCAGAGAATCGATCATTCCCTTCGGAAAACAAAGAAATATTAGTTTCTCTGTCACACTTTGCTGTAGAGAACTTAAAAGACGCTAGGCGCTTTTTAGTACGACTTGGATTAAAATCAAAAATTGACAAAAGTGAGTTTTACATTTTGGATAAGAAAAGTGATTGGGATGATATTAAACCTATGATTACTGCTTTGAAAGAAGGCAATTCAATAGGAATTATAACAGATGCCGGTTGTCCAGGAATTGCTGACCCTGGTTCTTTATTAGTGAAACATGCTCACATGAATGGATTTCAAACACTTCCATTAATTGGTCCTTCTTCCATTCTATTGGCATTAATGGCAAGTGGATTCAACGGTCAGTCATTTACTTTTAAAGGTTACTTGAATAGAGACAGCGCTATAAAGACTAAAGAGATAAGAGAAATGGAGAATTTGGCTAATCATAAATATCAGACTCAAATATTTATGGAAACTCCCTACAGGAATGAGTCTATGTGGGAAGACCTAATGAAAACGCTACAAGGTGAAACTAAACTATGCATAGCGTCAAACATTACTTTACCTAATGAATACATTAAAACTAAAACTGTAACAGAATGGAAAAAGAGCAACAAACAGAACTTAGCTAAAATTCCTGCTATATTCTTACTGGGCTCCTAAATTAGAATGGTACAAGGTCAACCCTGAAATAGGTTTCTCCAACACATTTCCTATTTTCACATTGAATTCTAGTGCTACTTTTCGTATTACTTCTTGGTAGTAAAATGCAATTGACCCAACTAGATTCAAAGGCACATTTTCATATTCGTCATAGCGAGAAACCATATTTTGAAAATAGGTTCTAAATGAATTCTGTAACAATTCAGAAATAAAAGGATGCTCTCTGTTATGATAAGCGAAACGGCTAAAATTTGCAACGTATTTGTTTGGAAATGGTTTTCTATAGAGCCCCTCTAAAATTTCATCTACATTCGTTTTATACCTCTTTAGAAAGCGGTTTTTCAAATCTTCGTCCATCCTACCTTCAATGAAAGCCTTCAATACCCGTTTGCCAATATCTACTCCACCCCCTTCATCACTTATTATAAAACCTCCGCTCCCAAATTCTTGAATTACTTGCTCACCATCATATAAGCAGCAGTTACTGCCTGTTCCTAATATTCCTGCAATACCCCTATTTTTCCCACAAGCCGCCCTCGCAGCACCCAATAAATCATGATAAATGTTGATTCCCGAATTTTGAAATACGTTTCTTAATCCATCGGCAATAATTTTATTTCTGCTTTCTGAAGAGCAACCTGCACCGTAAAAGTTAATTTCTGCTACAGCTTCTCTATCAATGTCTCTAAAAGTTTCATTCAATACGGTAGCAACCTCAGTTGTGCCAACAAAATTAGGATTCAATCCGATGCAAGAATATTGAGATATGGCGCCATTTTTAATTAATCTCCAGTCTGTTTTAGAAGATCCACTATCAGCAATTAAAATCATATGATTGAGTCAATTTATTGAATTTCAAAATTAAGTTAAATTTCAATCTTTTTGAGGCATCTAAAACCAAGAATTTACGTCTTATTCCTAATGATAGAGTTCATTTTGGTTAAATTTACTCATGCTTGAACTACACTATGAAATTTAATCTTTTAATTCTCTTACTAATAGCCACTTATTTTAATTCGTTGGCGCACAATCCGGTGACAGATAAGTCGTTTCCATTCACAGAAAACAAAGGACAATGGCAAGAAAATATATTATTCCTCTCGGAACAAGAAGGTGCCGATGTATATTTTGAAAAAGACAGGTTTCATTATCAGTTTATATACACCCCAAGCTTTCATGCTGGAAACGATCCTATTATCAAAGAAACGAAAGGCCATATTTTTGATGCCCAGTATATAGGCTCTAATCCAAATGTTGTAGTTTCCAAAGGCGATGCATCTCATTCTTATAAAAATTATTTCATAGGAAATGACAGAAGCAAATGGGCATCAAGAGTTTATAATTACGATTCATTCGAATACAAAGGACTTTATTCTGGTATTGATTTGTTGATCTATACTCACCAAGGAAGAATAAAGTATGACTATCTCATTGCGGTTGGAAGTTCACCAGAGCAAATACAAGTACAATATAATGGAGTTAACAAACCATTTGTAAAAGATGGCAATTTGGTAATTACTCATACCATGGGTGAATTAATTGAAGAGAGACCATTTGCCTTTCAGCTCGTGGAGGGTGTGAAAAAGGAAGTCACATGTAATTATGTAATTGATGAGGACGGTATTTTACATTTTAACTTTCCTGAAGGTTATGATGATACTAAAGAACTGATTATTGATCCTGTATTAATCTTCTCAACTTATTCTGGATCTAGATCTGACAATTGGGGAATGACGGCTACCTACGACAATGATGGCAATGGTTATATGGGTGGATTGGTTTTTGGAAATACATATGTAACCACTTTGGGCGCTTTACAAACTAGCTTCGCTGGCGGCACGGTAGATATTGCAATTGCTAAATCTTCTTCAAATGGAGACACGTTAAAATATGCGACCTATTTAGGTGGGAGCAGTGATGAAACCGTTCATAGCATGGTGGCAGACTCACTGGGTAATTTGTACATCTTTGGGGTTTCTAGCTCATCAAATTTTCCTACTAGTCTGAATGCATACGACAGAATTAAAGAAAACTCTTCAGATATTAACACAGAAATAATAAGCGATAACCCAAACACTTCTGCGGTTGAAGGTTTTCAATCTGGCACAGACATAATTTTAGCAAGGTTAGATAAAGATGGAGACTCTTTGTGGTCTTCCACTTTCTTTGGAGGCAATGAATCAGATGGAATTAACTTTGAGAATGGATCCTTCTTAAATTTAAATTATAACTACGGTGATTCACATAGAGGTGAAATCGTTTTAGATTCTTCTGGTAATTGCTACATTGGAACTTCTACATTGAGCTTAAATTTGCCAAATACTCAAGGGTCTAATTCCGGAGGTCAAGATGGACTACTAATTAAATTTAAGCCAGAATTGGACTCCGTTATTTGGTCAAGGTATGTTGGAGGCTCATCAAAAGATGCTATTTACTCTATTAAAGTTATTGACGGTAACAAAGTAATAATTGGCGGAGGAACTACTTCAAATTCAATTACCGGAGCGCCTCTAGGTTCTTATCAAACTACTAATGCAGGAGGTCGTGCAGATGGATATATCTCAATTATTTCAGCAGATGGTTCATCAATTGAAAAAAGCACGTTCATAGGAACCACAGATTATGACCAGGTATACTTTGTTGAGTTCGATAGATTCAATAATGTATATGCCTTTGGACAAACTAGAGGGGGTCTTTTTCCTAGAAAAAACGACCCTAAATCAGATGTTGGAGCGGGACAATTCATTATAAAATTAGATAGGAATCTTGACTCCCTAGAATTTTCGACCACCTTTGGAAGAGGTCTAGGACGAGGAGCAATAAACATCTCACCAACTGCTTTTTTAGTTGACAAATGCCAAAATATCTACACTTCCGGTTGGGGAGGAAGTTTAGCAGGTGATGGTGCAAAAACGCTCCCAAACAGTATGCTCGTTGTGAATAACAATGATCCGACTATCCCGGCTTCTACTTCATTTACTGCCAATGGCGATTTTTATTTATACGTGCTAAATAGAACAGTTGATAGTGTTTTGTATGCTTCATATTTTGGAGGAATTTCAACAAATGATCATGTAGATGGAGGTACTAGCCGTTTTGATAAAAATGGCATTATTTATCAATCCTGTCTCTTATACACATCTGACGCTGCCGACGATCTACTCTGTGTA
>CAJXRL010000222.1 GCA_913059105.1 uncultured Flavobacteriales bacterium | reverse complement strand
CCTGTCTCGTGGGCTCGGAGATGTGTATAAGAGACAGATTTATATGTAGCCAATTGGCCGCTTGTAGGATTAATTGTTTCAATTTCAATTATTACTTTTTTCATTTCTTTTTATAAAAAATTAAACACCAATAGAATCTCAATTGTAATCGGGACGTATTACGTTTTAGTTATCTGTATTATTTACTTTATTGGGTTCCAGCGAGAGTTAAATCCAATTTTACTAACCGAAGCGGCTGTGTTACTCTTATTATCCAGAGTGGTATTTGTACGAATGAAACACATCTTGCAGTTTTTTACATTCATTTTTATTTATCTAATCGTCCTGATATTTATATTCTCTCCGGAAGGGTATAATTTGAATGTTCTAATTTCTACAACATTGGTAAGTACCTTAATTTCTGGAGCATTGATATTGGTTGATGGGAGTAGTGTGAATAATTTATCCTTTGCGAATAGAATCTTAAAGAATAGCGACTTATTTGTTTTAGTATCAGAACCTTCAGGAAAGATTGTATACATATCTAAACCTGTAATGGAATTGACCGGTAAAAATGAGAAAGATTTACTTGGAAATGGCTGGTGGGAGTTTAGGAATGTTGATGGAGTTGAGAGATTTAAAGTAAGAACTCGACTACGAGCTGCATTAGTTCAAGGTGTTACTCCAAAATACATTAATCAACTAAAAATTGAGAGAGGAATTTTGGACATTGAATGGAAAGATTTTTCGCTGGATGGGAAATTTGTACTTAGCATTGGAAAGGATGTAACAGATGAATTGAAGTATAGTAAAGAAATTGAAATGCTTTCGCTCGTTGCTACATCTGTAACCAACGGGGTTACGCTTATGGACGCTGATAATAATTTAATTTGGAATAATAATCAATTTCTTGAATTGGCGGGATTACAAAATCGAAATATTATCGGGAAGGATGTAATAGAGATGCTTTTACCGGCAGATGCGGAGAAAGGAAGGTTTATCGAAAATATGTCTGAAATTGAACCGAATGTTTCGCAAACAATCATTTTTAAAAATACAAATGGAGATGATAAGTTTGTGATGTTGACAAATTCTGTTGTAAGGAATGAAGATGACACGGTGAAGAATAAAATTTTGGTTTGGACGGATATTTCGGTGCAATATAAAATTGAAAAACGATATAAAGAGATAATCAATAACGCATTTGACAACATTTATACCGTCAATCCGGGTGGTTATTTCACGTATGTGAATAATAGAATGTGTGAGACTTTGGGCTTGTCTGCCAATGAGATTGTAGGAAAGCACTTCTTGGAATTGATAGACGACAGTTGTAAGTCGGAAGCTATCGAAGTCTACAGCAAACAACGCAGAAATAAGGAAATGTATTCCTACCACGAGTTCAAAATTGCATCTAAGTATCAAAATGAATTGTGGGTTGGGCAAAATGTGCGAATCGTTTTAGATGGGACACCTGAACAAGGTATTCTTGAAATGCATGCAGTTACACGAGATATTTCTGAAAGTAAAAAGAACAGAGAGGAGTTGAACCGATTGTCTCACGTGGCAAGAAATACTGGCAACATCGTCATTATATTGGATCCAACTTTTAACATAGAGTGGGTGAACGACGCATTTGTAGAGGTTTTTGGTTACGAGTCGGAAGAGGTTGATGGAAAAAGCCCGTTAGAATTCTTAAGTGGTGATAACACTAAAAAATTCACAATTGCACGAATTCGAGATAAATTAATCAAGCAAGAACATGTTAGCGAAGAATTAATTAATTATGATAAGTTCGGAAATGAAAAGTGGATTGAAATAAAGATGGACCCCATATTTGATGAGGACAATAGAATCATTAATTATATTGCTGTTGGAGATGATATAACAAAAAGGAAGTCTCAAGAACTTCTGATTAAAGAACAACATGATTCAATTATTGATAGTCTCAATTATGCGTCGATAATACAATCAGCAACCTTGCCTACAAAGAGTGAAATTGAAGTAATTAATAAAGACGTTGCCATTTATTATCACCCGAAAGAAATTATTGGAGGTGATTTTTACTTGATCGATAAAGTGATCGATAATAAAGGTGATGTTCTAGAAATATATATAGTAGCAGATTGTACAGGTCATGGAGTTCCAGGAGCTATGTTGAGTGTCTTGTGCACTAGTTTATTAAAAGAGTCAATAAGAAATTCTGAAATTCAGGACTCTGCCCAAATGCTGAACTTTGTTAGAAGTAAACTAATTGAGACATTCAAAACAAACGAACATTATTCTTTAAGCGATGGCATGGATTTAAGTATGTGTGTTGTCGATAGAGCTTCTCAAAAATTAGACTATTGCGGTGCCAACCGGCCTCTGTTCATGTTCCAAAAAGGAGAAATAATTGTCATTCGCGGGAACAAACAAAGTGTCGGATTTAACTATAAGATGAAAGAGTATACATACAATAGCTATTCGTTCAATGAGGGAGATGTTATTTATCTTTTCTCTGATGGAATAGTGGATCAATTTGGCGGACCAAAGTATAAGAAATTCATGACCGCTAGGTTTAAGAAAGCAATACTTAGACTGTCCGATTTACCTATAGAGGATCAGATTAATAATATTAAGAATGATGTCTTGGAGTGGAAAGGCGAATTGGAACAAACAGACGATATTTGTGTGATGGGAGTTAAGTTATAACTTTAAACAGGCCACTTAACTGATTCATCTGCATTAAAAAAGGGTCCCCATTGAATTTCAGTAACAAGATCATCGTCGAACCAAAAGTTGATTCCTAAACTCTCAGAACTAATTAATTCATGGTTTGGAGCTTCTTCCATTGGAACAGGCTCGTGCTTAAAATCTAGCACATTCAATTCTTCTAATGCTGTTATTACTTCAAGTTTATTTTTGTTGAAAAAAGAGGTGTTTTGGAAGGTGTACTTCTCATGATCAATTTCTATTGTTACTAGTCGCCAATTGTCTGCCGCATCAAAACTTAATGAAAGGCAATCTTCATCGTAATACCATACTTCAGCTTCTGAATCATCAGATTCTGTCATGAAAAAAACATCCTTTTCATCTGGTTCCCCTAAAATCATTTTAACCTGATTTCTCTCCATTCCGAATTTTATTATTCCTAATCCAGTACCCGGTAAAATCTCTATAATGTCTTTTCTCATGCGGCAAAAGTAGTTTAATTCAAAGGAAAAAGACTGCTCGTTTCCAAACAGTCTTAGGATTTATTGAACTCAAATTTTAGTACGACATTTCTACTATTTTCTTTACATCCTGAGGAGTTAAAGTGCCTCTTTCTCCGATGCCTGTCATTCCTCTTGATTCAAATCTTGTTTCAATTTCTTTGGCTGCACCTTCAAATTCTGATGTGTATTCCGATAGTTTTGTTTTTATACCAATGGAATGAAAAAACTCAGTCGTTTTTTCAATTGCCTTTTCAGCTTTCTCACTATCGTTGCCATCTAATATTCCCCAAACTCTTTCGGCATATTGAACTAATTTATCTTTTTTACTGTCTACGTTATACCGGTAATGGCTTTCAGTTAAAATAGCCAAAGTTCTAGCATGGTCTATTCCGTAGAGGGCTGTTAATTCGTGACCCATAACATGGATTGCCCAATCGTTTGGAACACCTTTTTGAATTAATCCATTAAGAGCCATAGTACAATTCCACATAAAGTTAGCTGCATTTTTATAGTTCTTTTGATCCTTCATTAATTTAGGAGCAACTTCAAGAATGCTTTGCATTATGCTTTCAGCAAAACGGTCTTGTAAATTCGCATCAATTGGATACGTCATGTATTGCTCTAAAGCGTGCGTGAATGAGTCAGCCAATCCATTTGCTAGCTGACGCTCAGGTATCGAATAAACTACTTCAGGATTGAGAATGGAGAATTGAGGAAATAAGCCTGCTCCACCCATTGGGAATTTTTGCTTGAATTCTGCTCTTGTAATTACAGCGCCCGAATTCATTTCAGAACCAGTTGCCGGTAAAGTTAAAACGGTCCCAAATTTCATGGCCTTCAATGTTGGCTTTTTGTTTGTCAAAATTTCCCAAGGTTCATTTCCTTTATACAAAGCAGCTGCAGAAAGAAACTTTGTTCCATCAATCACGGAACCGCCTCCAACTGCTAAAAGAAAATCTATGTCTTTTTCTTTAATCACTTTTAAGGCATCTAGTAAAACTGAATACTCTGGGTTTGCTGGAATTCCTCCAAATTCTTCAACTTTGAAATTGCTTAGGTTCTTTTTTACATTTTCATAAATTCCATTCTTTTTAATACTTCCTCCTCCGTAAAGTAGCAATACTTTCGAGTTTTCTGGAATTTCAGTGGCAAGGCGATGATAATTGTCTTTGCCAAAAATGATTTTAGTGGGGCTGTCTCTTATACACATCTGACGCTGCCGACGATCTACTCTGTGTAG
>CAJXRL010000221.1 GCA_913059105.1 uncultured Flavobacteriales bacterium | reverse complement strand
GAGATTTCTGCCTGTCTCGTGGGCTCGGAGATGTGTATAAGAGACAGGGTAAAAGCGAAGCATCTGTTGGCTAGATGTTCAGGTAATTGATAAATTCATTATATCGCTTTTTTAACTCATCTTGCATTTCACTTTTATGAAAAGATGCAGCTATTGTGTAATTGTAACGTTCGAAAGTCTGGATAATTGGTGACAAATCTGTTTTGTTGATTTTTATAGTCACATCCATTTTTGTAGAATCTTCATGAGTGTGAATGTAAGAACTTAAAATTTTTGCACCATTACTTTCTACAATTGAAGAAATTTCTGAAAGTGAATAGTCATTTACGTTTAGCTCTAATTGCAAGATTCCTCCTAAATCTTTGATTGCTGCTAAATTGCAGATACTTTCAATCAAAATAGGAAGAGAAATAACACCTAGAAAAGTACTATCATCATCTAAAATTGGAATTAAGCTAAGTTTTAAAGTTGAAATTTTTGAAAGAACTTCATAAATATGTTCGTACGCATTAACTGCTGGTTTTTCTAGTGAAAGTTTGTGATTGCCTATTGGTACATCAGGATTGTCTAAATCTAAAATGTCATTCTCTGTTATTAAACCTAAAAAATCAGTGTTGTTGACAATTGGAAGTTCTGTAAGTTTATACTCTTCCATTAACTCAAGAGCCTTTTTTCCTGTATCAGAGGTTTTTAAGGCTGGAATTTCATCACTAATTAATTCTCTTGCTAACATTTTACTTACTGCTTTGTATGTTATCTATTAAAGCTAATTTTGAGCGTCGTTACACAATATTACTGAATTATTCATGAGTAGATTAAGCGTAAACATCAATAAAATAGCAACACTAAGGAATGCCCGAGGAGGAGATGTTCCGAACCTAGTGAAAGTTGCTTTGGATTGCGAAAAATTTGGTGCTCAGGGCATCACAATTCATCCTCGTCCAGATGAGCGGCACATTCGTTATAAAGACGTTTATGACTTGAAAAAAGTTGTTAGCTCTGAGTTTAATATTGAAGGTTATCCGAACCAAAAATTTATTGATTTGGTATTGGACGTTAAACCGGAGCAGGTTACTTTAGTGCCTGACCCGCCTGGAGTGTTGACTTCAAATGCAGGTTGGAAAGTAACAGAGCAGAAAGATTTCTTAAATAAGGTATTGTCTAAATTTAAGAAAGCTGGGATAAGAACATCCATTTTTATGGAAACTGACCTGGAGCAAATTAATTTTCTACCTAATATTCAAACTGATAGAATTGAGTTCTATACTGGACCCTATGCTGCTAATTTTAAGACTAATCCTGAAAATGCCATAGAAGACTACATAGTTGCCTCAAGAAAAGTGACTCAATTTAATATTGGGATTAACGCTGGTCATGATTTAGATTCTGAGAACCTTGCCTATTTCAAAAAGCAGGTACCTGAATTGTTGGAAGTATCAATTGGACATGCACTAATTTCTGAAGCTCTTTACTTGGGCTTGGAAAAAACTATAAAAAACTATTTAACAGCTTTGCGATAAAATATGACTCTAAATTACAAGAAAATTGGGACAGGGAGACCGCTCATAATTTTACATGGGCTTTTTGGGTCTTTAGATAATTGGATGACTTTAGCTAAAAAATGGTCAGAGGATTTTGAAGTTTATATCGTCGATCAAAGAAATCATGGACAATCTCCACATTCAATCGATTTCTCTTACCCCTTAATGGCTGAAGATCTGAAAGAATTGATGGATCATCTAAATTTGAGAAGTGCTATATTGTTAGGTCACTCTATGGGAGGTAAGACTGTGATGGAGTTTTCTATGAAATATGCAAAAATAGTTGAGAAGCTTATTGTTGTGGATATCGCACCTGTAAGTTATGATGTACATCACTATAAAGTTATTGATGCACTGAAAAGTGTTCCACTATCTGAAATTTCGAGTAGAAAAGAAGCGGAAAAATTCTTAAGCCAGTATATTCCAGATGCTGGTACTAGGCAATTTCTACTTAAAAATTTGTATTGGGAAGAGAGCGATAAATTGGCATGGCGCTTTAATTTGGAAGTTTTGGCGAATGACATCATCCCAATAAGTGAGTATGCAATAGCTGAAGGAGAATTTGTAAAAGAAACACTATTCATAGCTGGCGCTAAATCAGATTATATTCTACCAGAGTATGGCGCAAAAATTAAATTAAAATTCCCCAGTTATAAGCTTGAAAGTATAGCTAATGCAGGGCATTGGGTACATGCAGAAAGAATGAATGAATTCTCAGAAGTTGTCATGAACTTCTTAAAATCGTAAAAACCCTTTAACATCTTTTCGGAATTCTTATGGAAATCAGCCATTGAAATCTATGCCCCTTTTACTATTTTTACTTTTTTAATAATAACATGCCATTAAAACTAGTAATCATTCCAACTTATAATGAGCTGGAGAACATTCAGAAAATTATTGCTAAAGTGTTTAGCTTGGAAGGCGAATTTCACATTTTAGTAGTTGATGATGGTTCTCCAGATGGCACAGGGGATATCGTTAAAAGTCTGCAATCTAAATACTCTGGAAAGCTTCACATAGAAGAACGCAGCGGGAAATTGGGATTGGGCACAGCTTATATTCATGGATTTAAATGGGGGTTAAAAAAAGGCTACGATTTCTTATTTGAAATGGATGCTGATTTTAGTCACAATCCAGATGATCTGATCAAACTTTATAACGCTTGCGAAAATGAAGGAGCGGATGTAGCTATTGGTTCTCGGTACAAAACTGGTGTAAATGTGGTGAACTGGCCTATGGGCAGAGTGTTAATGTCTTATTATGCATCTGCATATGTTCGGTTTATTACTGGCATGCCATTTAGAGATTCTACAGCAGGGTTTAAATGTTATAAAGCTAAAGTGCTAAAAACAATCAATTTGGATAAAATTCGATTTAAAGGTTATGCTTTTCAAATTGAGATGAAGCATAGCGCATGGAAACTCGGCTTTAATGTTGTTGAGGTTCCTATTATTTTTACCGATAGGTTAGAGGGAACGAGCAAGATGAGTGGCGGAATATTTAAGGAAGCGTTTTTTGGTGTTATTTATTTGAGATTATCTACCATTTTTCAAAAGCAATTAAAGCAAGCATGAGTGATTCAACTTTCTTAATTAAAGGAGCAACTGTAGTAAACGAAAATCAAACGTTCGAAGCAGACGTTCGAATAGAAGGAGAAAGAATTGCACAAATTAGTACGTCTGGTCTTACTGCAAATAACCAAGAAAGAGTAATTGATGCAAGAGGGTTACATTTAATTCCAGGAATGATTGATGACCAAGTTCATTTCAGAGAGCCTGGATTAACTCATAAGGCGGAAATTTATACTGAAGCTAAGGCTGCTGTTTCTGGAGGCATAACCAGTTTTATGGAAATGCCTAATACCGTTCCAAATGCACTAACTCAAAAGTTGTTGGAGGATAAATATCAAATTGCTGCTAAGAATGCTTTGGCAAATTATTCGTTTTTTATGGGTGCTTCCAATGATAATTTAGAAGAAGTCTTGAAAACGAATGCAGAAGATGTTTGTGGAATCAAGGTTTTTATGGGTTCTTCAACCGGTAATATGCTTGTAGATTCTGAAGCCGTTTTAGACAATATATTTCGGAATTGTTCCATGTTAATTGCAACTCATTGCGAGGATGAGGCAACTATTAGGGCAAATACAGCAAAAGCAATTGAAAAGTTTGGAGAAGATATTCCAATAGCTCAACATCCAATAATTAGAGATGAATTGGCTTGTTTTCGTTCTTCTTCAAAGGCTGTAGAGTTGGCAAAAAAGTACAACACAAGATTGCATGTTTTGCATATCTCCACAGCAAAAGAACTTGAGCTTTTTTCGAACGCAATTGAATTAACGGAAAAAAGAATAACTGCCGAAGCTTGTATTCATCATCTGTGGTTTACTGATGCAGATTATGAAAAATTTGGAACTCGAATTAAATGGAACCCAGCTGTCAAGTTTCAGTCAGATAGAGATGCTATAAGGCAGGCTGTTAATGATAATATTATAGATGTAATTGCTACAGATCATGCGCCTCATACAAAAGAAGAAAAGGCCAACAAATATGGTGAAGCACCAAGCGGAGGACCTTTAGTTCAGCACGCTTTACCGGCGTTATTTGAATTGTATCATGATGGGGTTTTTAGTTTAGAGAAAATTGTAGACAAAACGAGTCATTCGCTTGCTAAGTTGTTTAGAATTAAGGATAGAGGTTTTATTAGAGAAGGTTATTATGCTGATCTTGTTTTGGTAGATTTAAATAAACCAAATATAGTAACTCCGCAAAGTCTGCATTATAAATGTGGTTGGTCACCATTTGAAGGGCAGCAGTTTAAAGCAAGTATTCAAAAAACTTTTGTAAGTGGACATTTAGCATATGACCAAGGGAAATTTAATGAATCTAAAAAAGGTCAACGATTGAAATTTAGCGCATGAAGCACATTTTTTTCTGTCTCTTATACACATCTGACGCTGCCGACGATCTACTC
>CAJXRL010000220.1 GCA_913059105.1 uncultured Flavobacteriales bacterium | reverse complement strand
GAAATGCACATTCTGTTTTATGTATATAGAAATTAGGAAAGCAAAAAGGGGCAAATCAAAATTTTGATTTGCCCCTTTTTGTTAAAAAATAAGTCTTACTGACACCGAATTTCTACATTGAAAATTTTTGGATTGAAGTTGTTAGGAATTGGGATAATTAATCGATGGAAGTTGTCATTTCCACAGTTAGTTTGAACCATCTGATTTGGGGCTATGATTAAACTATAATATTAGCACTGTTTTGAATGGCAGGGAGCTTTCAAAAGTTAATCTTTGATGAAACAAAATAATCGCATTTCTTCTTGTAATAATGGACTTCATTTATAACTAACGCAAGGAATTTTAATATTTTTAGACTTAGAATCCATCAGGATGGTCAATTAAAACATTTTTTGTAGTTGATTGACTTAATTGATTTCTATTTGCTCTACACCCAGTAACGTAACTTGAAACTATCTTTGAAGGTTCTAGAAATAGGTATTTGTTTTTTTCCAATAAAGATTAAATTACTTTTGCTTTTTGAAATCTTATTGAGATTAACAACATAAGACCTGTGGGTTTGTACGAATTCAGATTCAGGTAGTTCCTCAAATGCCGAAGCAAGAGTCATTCTTGAAAGATAGCTTTTTTCTAAAGTTTCAATCTTTAAATAAATACCATCTGCTTCTAAGTACAAAATGTCAATCGTTTTTAATTTTACTGTACTAACACTGTCTTTGAAGCTAAAATAACTCTCCTTCTTTAATTTATTTAAACTCAAATTTATTGCAGAATATAAGTTCGTAGGGATTACGGGTTTTATTACATACGATCCAGGAGCAGTTTCAAGGGCTAAGTCTAATGTTTTTCTATCAGTATAGCTAGTTACATAAAAGAAAGGAATACGTTTCAAAAAGCATTCCTTAGCCAAATTTAGTCCTCCAGGACCTTCGCCTAAATTGATATCTAAAATCGCAAGTTCTATCGCACCAGTACCCAAATAATCTAAGGCACTCTTATAATTATTAGCGATGGAAATTGTGTTGTATCCAAAATCTTTCAACATCTCTTCCATAGTAAATGACAAAAGGATTTCGTCTTCCACAATTAAAATTTTTAAATTGTGATGTTCCATTTTAGTCTTCTTTTAATTTAATGATGTGATGAAATCCAAATTTATCAGTATTGGTTGTTATATTGGCATGAATTTGTCTTGAAAAAATAGAGATTAGCTTTAAGCCTAAAGAATCTTTGTTTTCATCATTTTTTTTCCCAGGACCATTATCAGAGTACTTAAGAGAGCCACCTACATATATAACACGAATTTTTGGACTAGCTACATTTTCAAAGGCGTACTTAAAACTATTAGTAACCATTTCATTAATAATCATCGCCAAGGGTACAGACGTTGAAAGTTCTGGTGCTAAACCATCACAATCGATAGTTAACTCTAAAGGGCGATTTCCCCAATAGATACTTTTATTATAATTGATCAATTTATTCAAGTACTCTTGGAAATCTACATGACTCATATCATCTCTTTGATATAAGCTTTCATGTACCAGAGAGATTGTGTTGATCCGAAGTAAACTATCTTTAATGGCAGATTTAACCTCTGGGTTTTCCATCTTTTTCTGTTGCAAGTATAATAAACTACTCAGAATACTGAGGTTGTTCTTTACTCTATGATTAACTTCTTTCAATAGAGATTCTTTTTCTCCTATAACATCTGTTAATTCATCATTCATCTCAATTATTTGAGTCTGTTGTTTTCGAAGTTTGTTTCTTTGTTTATTGCTATTTAACCAGAAAAGAGAAATAATAACTCCAATCACCAAAAGACTAATTAAAGATGCATAAAGCAATGTGTTTTCTTTTTTTTTCGAATCACTTTCAAATAGAAATTGATTAATTTCTATTTGTTGATTTTGTAGTTCAAGCTCTTTTCGTTTTAATTCAAACTGCATGTCTGAAAATGCCAAGTGTTCATTGTATTTTGTTTTCTGCGCCGATAATAAAAGCTCTTTTGAAAGGTCTGCGTAGAAATAGCTTTGTTCAAATTCGCCTAAACCTCCATAAAGTCTTCCAAGCATTTCGTAATAAGCACCTTTCTCCCAAATTAATTTGGAACTATCCATTGTAGTTAGTTCTTTAATTAATAAATCAACTCCCTTTTTATATTCTTTCTTACGATTGTAATATCTAGAGAGATTTAACTTTGCGTAAAGGGAATTGATTGAAAATCCAATGCTGTCCCAAATGGTGATGGCCTTGTTAAAATATTGTTTAGCAATTGGATTAGGATCGACCGGATCAATGTTTATGTGTAAATAGCCTAGTTCATTATAACAAGTCGCCAATAAATTTAAATTATTCATTTTTACGCCAATTTCAATGGCCAATATAGCATACTTCATTACACTGTCTGGATACTGTTCTTTTTCTGCATAAATAGCTGCTTTTCTGCTATATATTTTAGCTCGAAGTCTCTCTGCTTGAATTGAATTATTCAACTCTATTTTTAAAAAAGATTCATTCAAAAGACTTAAACCAAATTCGAAATTTTCTGTGGTACGATATATTTCTGCTAAAGCCACGTTATTTTGGGCATATCGAATTACATCATTATTTCGATAAAAATAATTTCCAATTCTTCTATTTGTCGCTATCGCTTTTTCAAATTGGTCAGTGATGCGTTGCATGTCACTCCAAATGAATAGGTATTTCATTAATAGAAGGGAATCAGACTCAAATAGGTTTGAGTTTACTGCACTGTTGATGATGGAATCTACTAACGCATATTGACCAAATTGATGTTGTGCAATTAGATAGAGATACTTTTTTTGTAAACTAGAAAGATGATTTAGTTCTTCACTATTCAATTGCTCCAGAATTTTATCTGGATTATTTCTGATTGCTATTTCTAATTCCTCAAGTTCATTTTTCTGCTGAGAAAACGTTAAGAGTGAAAAACTTAAAAGGATGAATGATAAAATTATTTTTCGCACGTCTCAAAAATGAGAAAAATATAGACTAAACCAAAAACTATTCTTCTATAAAATCTAAACTCACAGAATTTATGCAATATCTTAAACCTGTGGGGTTAGGCCCGTCATCAAAAACATGACCTAGGTGAGAACCGCACCTGCCACATTCAACCTCAAGTCTGTTCCAACCGTATTTAGTGTCACTTTGTTCGGTAAGGCTTCCTTTTATGTAATCGTAAAAACTTGGCCAACCGGTTCCGGATTTAAATTTTGTTTTTGATTTAAATAATGGATTTTTACAAGCATTACAAATAAACGTTCCTTGCAATTTCCAATCAACATATTTACCTGAGAATGCTCTTTCAGTTCCTTCATTTCTTAAAACGTCATATTCAATAGAAGACAATTGCGCTTTCCATTCATCCTCAGTTTTAACAATTTCAAATTTATTATCTGTTTTACTCTCTTTTGGTTTTTCTGCTTGTCCACAGGCAACAATTGAAATTAAAACGTTGAGAAGTACAAATAGGCTGATATTTTTCATGAAATATATTTTGGTTATATAAAGATACTAACGAATATTGTAGAGCATTCGTTCATCAAGAATGAAAAGAATTTTTGTAATCCCTATGACAAATCAAACTACGCTTTCCAATTGGTTAATAAAAACACTCAATCTTCCTAAAAGGTCAGTTCAAGAGACTTTAGACCTTTTAAATTCAGGAGCAACCATTCCTTTCATATCTAGGTACAGAAAAGAGGCAACTGGAAATTTGAATGAAGTTGAAATTGAGTCCATTTTTAAAGAAAGCGAGCGTTTTAAAGAGTTAGATAAAAGGAAGGTAGCAATTATTAAAAGTATAGATGAACAAGGTAAATTAACGGGTTCATTGAAAGAGCAGATACAAGAAACTTTTGAACTAACAAAACTTGAAGATTTGTATCTACCATTCAAGCAGAAGCGAGAAACTAAAGCTGACAAGGCCATTAAAAAGGGATTAGAACCTTTGGCTAAGATTATTATGTCGCAGGAGGTGAGAGGTCTGATGTCTACTGCCAATCGTTTTGTTACTAAGGAATTAAGTTCGGTGGAAAAAGCATTAGAAGGAGCAAGACACATTATTGCAGAATGGATTAATGAACGTCAGGCAATTCGAGATTTATTGCGCAGAGACATGGATCAAAAAGCGGTTTTACAATCGAAACTGATAAAAGGAAAAGAGGATGAAGCAGAAAAATATAAAGATTATTTTGCTTGGACAGAACCTTTAAAAAGAGTTCCTGCACATCGTTTTTTAGCAATGGCAAGAGGAGAGAAGGGAGGTTTTTTACGAATTAAATTCTTGCTGGATCAAGTGGAAACGGAAGAACGAATAGCAAACTATATCATTCGTAAAAACAACCTAGAAACTGCCGAGCAAATCAAGTTATCTATTTCAGATGCTTGGAAGCGATTACTACATCCCTCATTAGAAAATGAATTTAAAAAGAAGCATAAAGTAGCAGCTGATGTATCTCTGTCTCTTATACACATCTGACGCTGCCGACGATCTACTCTGTGTAGAT
>CAJXRL010000219.1 GCA_913059105.1 uncultured Flavobacteriales bacterium | reverse complement strand
AAATATAGGAGATCGAATTCTTTTTGGAGGAGGGCGAAATATAAATTTTGAAGCGGAAGAGACTGATGAGCTTAATACTTCCGCTCAAATTATAAATCATTTGAGTTCATTGTTGGAGACTCATATTCTACCACATTCAGCATTTACCGTTGAACACCAGTGGGCAGGCACTATGGGTGTTGGAAAAAATAAATCGCCAATAGTTAAACAGTTGACTAACAATATGCACTGTGGAGTGCGTTTAGGAGGTATGGGCGTTGCAATTGGAACTATAGTTGGTAAAGAACTGTCAGAGTTAATACTCAGTTCGTCGAATAAATAAACTAAACATTTTAGCATAGCCTATCTTACCTCATTAAAAGCAAAGAACTATTTTTTCTTTAGTTCGTATTACTACAATATGCTATACAGATTCTCTTGATGCCATCTCTTCGGAAAATTTTCATATTATTTAGTCTTTTAACATTATCGTTAGCAATGCACTCTCAACCGCCAAATCCTGGAGGATGCGATAACCCTCCTTGTCAAGGAGGCAATGGCAATGGCAATGGGGGTGGCTGTTTCCCTCCGCCTTGTGTACCCATAGATAATGGAATTATTCTTCTATTAGCCGCAGGAACGTTACTAGGTGTATAACGATATACTGATACTAAGAGAGCAAATCAACAATAATCTATAATTTTGAGAGTTCAAGAATGAACAACCGTTCCAACTTTATGCCAAGTATTAATTCTATTCTCTTTCTTCCTCTATTTTTACTTCTATTCTCATTTGATGGTGATAAAAAAGAGCTTCGTGAGTACGATGAAAAAAAGGAACTAACTTGGGATGACTACAAGGCTCGTCCGAATAAAGCCAGTTCCTTTAAAGCATTAACTGTTACAAGAACCTCATTCAGTGCAAACTCCGATGGAAAGTTGTTACAATTGACTGTACAAAACTATTTTGAGCCACAATCTTCTTGGACAAAGACGGACAAAAATCAAGAATTGTTAGACCACGAGCGTCTTCATTTTCATATCTCTGAGTTATTTGCAAGAAAATTGCGAAAGCAAATTCTACAAACAAAGTTTAAATCTAAGGCTCAGAAAGTCATGGATGAGATTTCCAAAATGTATGAAGTAAACATTCGTGAGTTGACTAAATTCCAAAGACTATACGATAGAGAAACAGACCATTCAATTGCAGTAAAAGAGCAAAAAAACTGGGAAGCTAAAATTAGATCCGAGCTAGCTGATTTACATGAATTTTCAAATCCTGTACTTGAAATTAGTTTGAAATGACATTTGAAACGATTGAAACTTCTCGCCTTCTTCTTCGCAAAGTAACTCCTGAAGTGTACAAATTCATTTATGAAAACTATTCGGACAATGAATGTGTTGTCTTTCTAGGTTTGAATTCTTTAGAAGAATTAGCAAAAGAGAAAGCAAAATTCAAAAAAGGGCTGTCGGCTTATGACAAAACTTTTCTAATCTTCCAATTAATTGAAAAAGAATCGGAAAAGGTAATTGGCATGTGTGGTTTTGTGCGACATTATCCAGATCATTTCCGTGCAGAATTTGGCTATTGGCTTTTTTCAGAAGAAGTAAAAAACAAAGGTTATATGTCTGAAGTTGCACAACCTATTATCACTTATGGCTTCGAAAAAATGAACTTACACCGCATTGAAGCTATGGTTGGGCCTTATAACATTGCTTCTTTGAAAATAATCGAAAAGCTTGGCTTTTCGAAAGAAGGATTGATGAAAGCGCATTATTTGAGAGACGGAATATTTGAGGATTCTTTAGTATTCGCTTTGATTAATATTTAAAGTGAACTACTTCTGCTCTTCCCTTTTCGAATACCGTAACAATATACAAGTTGTCATACTCGCTTTCAGGAATATTTGAATAATTACTAGTTCCAGTTAGCACATTTAAGAGACTAGGTGTGGTATTCGAGTGACCAACAACCAGGATTGTCCCATCATGATAAGTACTCAATACATGGTCTACAAATGGAGTTAAGCTGGAAGGATTATAAAATGAAACGCTTATCGTCTTTGCCGTTGCAGTGGGTTGAACAGTTTGTATTGTTCTATTGTAATTAGTTGAGTATATAGCATCTAAATTAACATTTGTCAATATATTACTCAAATTATTTGCTCTAATCTGACCTGCAGTACTTAAGGAAGGATTAGTACCTGTACTTTGCTTTTCTGCATGGCGTAACACAATTAAAGTAGTAACTGTGTCACTTATGTTATTTACAATTGTAACAGTATCAGTATAATTCAAAGTATCGATAACAGTAATAACAAGGGTATCTTTTACTACACTAATTACAGTATCAGTTTCAAATACAGTATTGGTTACATATACAGTTTCTGGCTCTTTATCACAGCCCATTGCACAATTAATGGTAATTAAAGTTGCAATTGCATAATACACAAGCTTGTTCCATTTTTTCATACAGTAATGATACAGTATTTTGATAAAAATATCTATTCCGGAACTAATTAATTCGGCCTAACAAGGGTTTAATCAAAAATTAGAAGAATCAATCCGTATTTTTGGATGCATTACTTGGCTCTTTTGAAAGATATTTTACTTCTAACTCCACCTTTTACTCAACTAAATACGCCCTACCCCGCTACGGCTTATTTGAAAGGGTTCCTTAATACCAAAAGTATTTCCTCATTTCAAATTGATTTAGGAATGGAGGTCATTTTATCTATTTTTAGCAGAGAAGGATTAACGCAATTGTTTAAATATGCTGAAAAGCAAGAGACAATTCAAAATCTTAACGCAATTCGAATTTTTGATCTTCGAAAAGATTACATTAACACTATTGAGTCTGTTGTAGAATTTTTGCAAGGCAAAAACCAAACCTTAGCGCGTCAAATAAATAGCTTGAATTTGTTGCCGCAAGCTTCTCGTTTCGATGCCTTAGATGACATGGAATGGGCTTTTGGAAACATGGGAATACAAGACCAAGCGAAGCATTTGGCAACCTTGTACCTAGAAGATATTTCTGACTTTATTGTTGACTGTGTAGATGAAAATTTTGGTTTCAGTCGTTACGCTGAAAAGCTAGGTAGAAGCGCAAATTCCTTCGAGAAGATCCATCAATCTCTACAAGCCAAACCAACGTACATAGATTTAATTACGATAGAGCTTTTAGCACAAAAGGTTCAAACGATACAGCCTAAATTGGTTTGTTTTTCTGTTCCCTTTCCCGGGAATTTGTATTCTGCCTTTCGATGTACGCATTGGATTAAAAAGAATCATCCGAATATAAAAACGGCAATGGGTGGTGGTTTTCCAAATACCGAACTACGTAGTATTACCGAAAAAAGAGTATTCGATTTCTTCGATTTTATAACCCTTGATGACGGCGAATTACCCATTGAATTATTGCACAAGAGCATAAATTCGGAAAACCCAACACAGTACAAGAGAACGTTTTTACTAGAAGATGGTACGGTAAGCTATAAAAATGACTCGCTCCTCCCTGATTACAAACAAGTTCAAGTAGGCACACCTGACTATTCAGACTTACTAATAGACCAGTATATATCAGTAATTGAGATCGCTAACCCCATGCATTCCCTTTGGACAGATGGCCGTTGGAACAAGCTAACCATGGCACACGGTTGTTATTGGGCAAAGTGCTCTTTTTGCGACGTATCACTCGATTACATTAAGCTGTACGAACCGGTAACTGCTAAATTATTGGTAGACAGAATGCAAGAAATGATTGCCAACACAGGCGAAAGTGGCTTCCACTTTGTGGATGAAGCTGCACCACCAGCATTAATGCGCGAATTGGCGTTAGAAATTATCCGTAGAAACCTAACTGTTACTTGGTGGACCAACATTCGCTTCGAAAAAAGCTTTAGTAAGGATTTGTGTCAATTGCTTGCGGCATCGGGCTGCATTGCTGTTTCAGGTGGACTTGAAGTGGCAAGTGACCGTTTACTAAAGCTGATAGAAAAAGGAGTAACCGTTGAACAGGTGGCAAAAGTTACTCAAAATTTAACCGAAGCCGGAGTTATGGTGCATGCCTACTTAATGTATGGCTATCCTACGCAAACGGTCCAAGAAACGATGGATAGTTTAGAAATGGTTCGTCAACTGTTTGAACTTGGCAGTATACAATCAGGGTTTTGGCATCAATTTGCATTAACGGCACACAGCCCAATTGGATTAAACCCGAAACAGTATGGGATAACTCCAAAACTTGAAATAATTGAATTTGCTAACAACGATGTTGAGTTTATCGACGAAACTAAGATTGATCACTCGAAGTTTAATCCTGGGTTAAAAAAGTCGCTGTACAATTACATGCACGGAGTTGGTTTTGAATTGCCGCTGCAAGATTGGTTCGAATTCAAAGTTCCTAGTCCAAAAATAAACGCCTCATTTATTGAGGATAGTGTGGCTGAAAGCTTTAATCTAAAACTAAACCTTAATTCAAAAGTCATTTATTTAGGCAATCAACCTTCAATCTGTCTCTTATACACATCTGACGCTGCCGACGATCTACTCTGTGTAG
>CAJXRL010000218.1 GCA_913059105.1 uncultured Flavobacteriales bacterium | reverse complement strand
CTACACAGAGTAGATCGTCGGCAGCGTCAGATGTGTATAAGAGACAGCTTCAAGATCATATTTCTTTGATATTTCCATGAATATAGGTTCAGCGTAATCAAACTCTATTGTTTTATTGAGCTTCTTTAATTGTACATCTTGCTTCGTTTTGCTGATTAAGAAGCTTTTTGTTTCTCCGCTTATTGGATCATAAGTGGGGAAATGGCTGAAATTTTCAGTCCTAAAATTACCATCAAGTTCTCTATTTATTCTATCTAATAGATTTAAATTGAATGCTTTTGTAATACCGCCTTTATCATTGTATGCGTTAAGAATTAATTCTGGATCTTTTTTTAAGTCTACTCCAATTAAAAAGTAATCGCCTGAATTAAGGTTGTCATTTACTTCAGAAATAAAGGATTGCGCTTCAAGTAAGTTAAAGTTTCCAATGTTGCTGCCTACAAACAGCACTAGCTTGGTTTTATCCGAACCTAAATCATTAATCGCTTCAAAGTAGGTGTTGGTTTTTGGTTTACAAATTAGATTTGGCCATTTTGTTTTTAAATCTGATTGTAATTCTTCAAGAACATGTCTTGAAATATCGATTGGAATGTATTCAAAATCAGCTTTAATTTCTACGAGGAATTCAAGTAATAACTTTGTTTTTAATCCATTCCCTGCGCCAAATTCAATTAGCTGAAACGGTTTTTTGTTGGCTAAAATAGGTTCAAGAATTTGACTTTTCTGCAAGCTAAATATTTCATATTCTGCGTTGGTGAGGTAATATTCATCCATTTTCATAATGGCCTGGAAAAGCTTATCTCCTTTCTCATCGTAAAAGTATTTTGATGAAAGTTTTTTGGGCTTTTGCATTAAGCCTTCTGAAATGTCTTTAGAAAAATTGTTCAATTTGAGATGCTATTTGTTAGTGTGTTTGGCAAGTCTAATTCCTGTGAATTGCCATTGTAAATGTGGATGAAAAAAGTTGCGATAACTTTGCCTAAAATGATCTCTTGGGGTGGCACATGATCCTCCGCGTAGGACCATTTGGTTAATCATAAACTTGCCGTTGTATTCGCCTAAAGCACCCTCTTCTTGCTTGTAATATGGATAAGGTAAATATGCTGAATTTGTCCATTCCCAAGCGGTTCCGAAAAGTTGATTGTTTTGAGCTACGCTTGGATGAAATTGTTGGTTTTCTTGAAAATGGTTATAAGTGTTTGCAGAGCCATGTTGCTGGGCTAAAACTTCCCATTCTTGTTCGGTTAATAATCTGCATTTTTTCCAACGAGCATAAGCTTCAGCTTCATAAAAGTTAACATGTGTAACCGGAGCTTCTGGGCTAATTTTATGAATTCCATTTGTCTGATAGCTATGCCATTCTTCTTTTTCCTTAAACCAATAGAAGGGAGCTTCGGCTTGTTCGGTTTTTACCCATTCCCAGCCGTCCATAAGCCATAGCTCTGCTCTGCCATAGCCATTATCATTCATAAATTCAATGTATTCACGGTTTGTCACTAACTTATTCATGGCTTCGAAAGCATGCAAATAAACGTTATGCACTCCTTCTTCATTGTCAAAATGGAATTTAGGGCCTTCGCAGCCAATTTGATACGTTCCTTCTTCAACTTTAAGCCATTCCATTTTAATTACCCGAATTGTTTCTTCTTTAAAGTTTTGAAACTTTGGTAAAAGTGGATTGCAACCTAAAATATATTTGATGTCAGTGGCTAATAATTCTTGATGCTGTTGTTCATGGTTCAATCCTATTTCCAAGAAATGCAGAACATCATCTTGCAATTGATTTGATTTTTCCAAGAATTCAATCATTTCTTTATCAACGTAGTTTCTATATTTAAAAATATCTTCAGTAGAAGGGCGAGTCAAAGTTCCTCGTTTATTTCTCAAGATTCTTTTCCCTTGGCTTTCGTAGTAGCTGTTAAAAATAAAGGCAAAATTTGAATCGAAGAGTTTGTAATTTTTTTTGAAAGATTTCAAAATAAAGTTTTCGAAAAACCAAGTTGTGTGCCCTAAATGCCATTTAGGAGGACTTACGTCAATAACCGGCTGAGCAACAAAATCCTCAATTTCAAGCGGAGAGACAATTTCTTCGGTTGTTTTTCTGACTTTTTTGTATCGAGAAAGCATAGTTTTTATAAAAAATATATAAGTAGGAAAGTTAAGAATTATTAAAGTCGCTGAACTATTAATCAATACT
Source organism: uncultured Flavobacteriales bacterium (assembly GCA_913059105.1). Classification (GTDB taxonomy): domain Bacteria; phylum Bacteroidota; class Bacteroidia; order Flavobacteriales_E; family Vicingaceae; genus NORP294. The sequence continues at coordinate 2,342 of CAJXRL010000218.1, read as the reverse complement.
TTTGACGCAAATTAGACAGTTTGACAAGAGCAGGTACAACCTATGTTATCATCCAATTTATTGCCATAACGAGTTTGTTATTTTATACTGATATTCAATTATTCAACTGGTCTGCCATTTTTCAATTAGTCGCTATAATTATAGCAATTTGGGCTGCTTGGGAGCTAAATAAATCTAGATTGTCGATTTTTCCTGAATTAAAAGACGGGGCGAAGTTTATCAAGAGTGGACCTTATCAATTTATTCGGCATCCAATGTACCTTTCTTTACTGCTATTTTTCCTTCCCACGGCTCTAATGGGGAAAGGGTTAACCGCAATCGCTATTTTTTTATCACTATTTGTTAACCTCGTTTTAAAAATGAGGTATGAAGAAAAACTATTGAATAAGCACTTCTCTGAATATCAACAATATTCTGAAAAAAGCTTTTATCTAATTCCATTTGTATACTAAGTATTATGGCCCAAAAAGTTCCATTCATGGTAAAAGTATTTCGGGCTTATTTTAATTCTGCCGCACTATTATTTCCAAAAGCGTCGGCTAAACATCTCATGAACTTGTTCAGTAAACCAAGAGCAAGGGTATTAAGAACAAGAGAGGTTGAAGTATTGAAAAAAGCGCAAACGTCTTTTTTGAAATTTGACAAAGAAGAAATAAAAGTTTATAAATGGGGTGAAGGAGAAAAAATGGCAATGCTCTTTCATGGCTGGGAGAGCAATGCAGGCAGTTTAGGTGCTTTTATAGATCCGCTTATTAATCAAGGATATCGTATTATAGCATTTGATGCTCCCGCTCACGGAGGAAGCAAGGGTAAATACTCAAATTTGGTTTACTTTAAAAAAGCTGCGAAAGAGATGATTCAATCGCACGGTGTTCCGAATGTGGCAATTGGCCATTCATTGGGAGCTTGTGCAATTATTATGTGCGCTTACGAGGGGAATTTACATTTTGAAAAAACTATTTTGCTGGCACCTTTAAATCGTTTAATGTCAGTTTTTGAAGAATATCAACAAATTTTGAGGATTCCAGAAAAATTGTACCTTTCGTTTTTAAATCACTTTGAGGATTTTACCGGTTATTCATTTCGATCTTTCTATTTCCACAGTTATGGAAAGCAAACTAGATTAAATGAAGTGCTGATTTTTCATGACGAAGCGGACAAGGTCACTAGTTTTTCCCACGCCAAAGAGTTTGAACAAAACTGGGAGGCGGTTCGTTTGGAAACTATTCGTGAAACTGGACATTATAGGGTGCTTTGGGATCAAGGAATGGTCGAAAAGTCAACTGATTATATTGAAAATTGAACTATGGCACTTAATTTGAGTAATGCAACTCAAATAATAAAACTGAATAAGATGAAAATAATTGTAAGAAATACCCTAGTTGCGGTTCTAATGATTGCCGGGGTATCAAGTTTCGCTCAAGTGCGTAAGGGTGAAAAAGGGAAAGCAAAGATGGAAGAACTGTCAAAGAATTTAGACCTTTCTGAAGCTCAATTTGAGAAGATAAAAGTTATCTTCAAAGAGGAAAAAGAAATTAGGAAAGCAGAAAGAGTGGCTAAAGTTGAAATGGAAAAGCTTTCGGTAGAAGACAAAAGAATTGCAATAGCCAAGCAAAAAACGCAAAAGGCGGAAGCAGCAAAAGCTACCAATGCAAAATTAAAAGGGGTTTTGACTGAAGAGCAAATGACAAAGTACTTAGCCATCAAAAAGCAGAAAATGGCAAAAAGAAAAGAATTGAAGGAAGAGAAATTAGAACACAAGCCTAAAAGAGAGAACATGCTCCAGGAAGAACCAACTGCCAATGGTTAGTCTCAATTTGAATTTTGATTAGTAGAAGAGAGAGTTGCCGAGAGGGAACTCTTTTTTTATACGATATCTTTTCCGTGGGTTAAGAGAATAATTTTTTCTGTAATCCACGGTGTTTTATCTAAGAGTTTCAACGTTGGATTTACTAAGTATTTGTTGTAGAAAAGTTTCTGTAATATTCTGCCGGCAGATAATCGAGCACCAAATTCTCCATTCCAGAATTTCAAATATCTTTTTTCTAAGTTATTTTGTGAAAATTTATTTGCAAAAAACTGTTCACTTAAATTGTGAAATTCATGAGCGGCTTTAAGTGCCATGCTCATTCCGTTTCCGCATAATGGAACGATTAATCCTGCGGAATCTCCTAGCATAAAAACTCCATTTTCTAATGGATTTTTTCTTGTGAAATTAATTTGAGAAATAACTAAGGGTTGGTCGTAGTGTCGGTCATAGCTTAAAAACTTCTTTAAATAAGCGTTTTTTGAAAGAATTTCGTCTTCCATTTGTTTAATATCTGTCTCTTATACACATCTCC
>CAJXRL010000217.1 GCA_913059105.1 uncultured Flavobacteriales bacterium | reverse complement strand
AGCGTCAGATGTGTATAAGAGACAGGACTTATACCTTGAAGGTTAAGCCTTTTCATTTTAAAAAATTTACTATTCACCAAGACCGCTGTGCCCTTAAAGTAGGGACCGATGGTGTTCTTTTAGGAGCATGGGCGAATTGCCAAAACTCAAACACAATTCTTGATATAGGAAGTGGAACCGGCGTTATTTCATTAATGCTTGCTCAGCGTTCAAATGCCACAATTACTGCCATTGAAATTGATAAAGCTGCTTCTGAACAATGTAAAGAGAATTTCGAGAACTCTCCATGGAGCCATAGGCTAACCGAAATTCAAGAATCAATTCAGAAGTTCGTATTCAAGAGCACTAATAAGTTTGACTTAATTGTCAGCAATCCTCCTTTCTACTCTATTCAAAAAGAAACTACACAAAGAAGTACTGCAAGAAGTGAGCAAGAATTGAACTTAGCTGAATTGTTTTCATCAGTTAATGAGCTATTGAGGTCTAATGGAACTTTTTGTTTGATTTTTCCTTCAAATAGAAAAGATGAACTTTTAGAAATAGCAGCTAAAGTTGGACTCAATCCAAGTAAAATATGTAAGGTCAGAGGAAATCCCAATACTGAAGTAAAAAGGCTTTTGATTGAGTTTAAATACGGAAAACAATTACTTGAAGAGACTCAATTGACCATAGAAAGAGAGCGTCATGACTATACCGAAGATTACAAAAAATTACTAAAAGACTACTTAACTATCTTCTAACAAAGAAGAGAATTCAGTTAAACTTTGCACAACCCAATCTGCATGCTCAGGATTTTCTAACTCTGCATTAATAAATACTGTTTTCATTCCAGCCCTTTTGCCCATTTGAATATCAGTAACAGAATCTCCAATAAGAATCGATTTATCAAAATTAATATCAGGAAAATCTTGTTGCGCCTGAAGTGCCATTCCAATGTTTGGTTTTCTGCAAGGAGAATTTTCCGCAGCTAAATCAGGACAGTAATACAATTGATCAAATTCAGCTTCGAAATTTAGAAGCTCTTGCTCCATGTAATTGTGAACTTCCGTTAAATCTTCATGCGTCATAATTCCTTTCCCAACACCTTGCTGGTTCGTAACCAATAAAAGTCTACCAAATAGAGAATTGAAGTATTGAATCGCCTTTTGAGCCCCTTCTACAAAGACAAACTCCTCAACAGTTTTAACATAATCGTTGTCACGCTTTTCATTGATCACCCCGTCCCTGTCCAAAAATAGGGACCAAGATTTATCTATTTTCAAATCGCTTAAATTCATCTTGTGCTCGCTCATAATCTGAAGGTATACCTATATCTATAAAATAATCGTTAGAAGGAAAAGTATGAATCACACCTAATTTACTTGTTGGCTCCAAAAACTCTGTTTCCATTGAGAAATTTCCTTGTGGCGTATTCTCTAAAAAGTACTTTCTGCGAATTAGATAAACACCACTATTGATATATCCTGAGCCTTTTTTCTCCCCTTTCTCTTTGAATGCGGTCAAAACATTATCTTCGGCTTCCACCGCCCCATAGCGAGCAACATCATCCATATAACGCAATGCCATACTCATAGGTTTCTTAGACTCGTTAAATTTTGCCATAAATAGGATTAAATCTAGGTCAATTAGGCTATCACCATTTAATACCAAAGCTTCATTTCCTTCGCATTTAGTCAATGCCTGCCGAATCCCTCCACCGGTGCCGAGAGCTTGTTCTTCAATAGAATATTCAACATCAATTCCCAAATAATGATTTCCGAAATACTTTGTTATTGCTTCTCTCTTATGGTGAATTGCCAGTATCACTCTAGTAATATCTGCTTGCGCTAACTGCTGAAATAAATAATGCAAAAATGGCTTACCAAGGACAGGAGCCATTGGTTTGGGCACATCCTCTACAACAGAACTCAACCGTGTTCCAAACCCTCCTGCTAGAATTATAGCCTCTCTGACCATATTAAAACATATGAATTTCAGTCAATTCACAAATTAAGTGACCAATTAAAATATGTACCTCTTGAATTCTAGGCGTATCAGAAGATGGTACATTTAGCAAAATATCTGAGAGATCTTTCATTTTCCCTCCACTATCACCTGTCATTCCAATCGTAATCCCACCTTGTTTCTTTGCTGTTTCAAACGCTTTTACAATGTTTGCACTGTTGCCACTAGTAGATATTCCAACTAAGATATCTCCTTTTCTAATTTTGGCTTTCACCAAGCGGCTATATATTTCGTCGTAACTATAGTCATTTGCTACAGCTGTTAAATAAGATGTATTCACATGCAGTGCCTCAGAGAAAAGAGGGTCTCTATCTTTGTAAAATCTTCCACTCAGTTCTGCAGAAATATGTTGTGCATCTGCAGCTGAACCCCCATTCCCGCAAAAAAGAACTTTCCCATCGGCCTTAAAACACTTCACAAATTCCAAAGCGCAAGTTTCAATTCTCGAAACAAGTTCATCATTTGCCAATACATCTTGCTTAACCTGAATCGATTGTTGTATTTTATTTTTAATTAATTCTATATTGTCCATGATCGTTGTCCTTTGTCTGTAAATTGAAACTTCTTTTCTATTCCTCCAATAGCCGTTAAGGCCTTTCTAACGGCATACCTCGTATTCTTAGGGCAGTAAAAAATCATAAATCCGCCACCACCTGCACCACTTATTTTTCCACCAGTAGCTCCGGCTTTTATTGCAGCATCGTAAATACCATCAATAGCAGGATTAGAAATACCCGTTGCCATCTGCTTTTTTTGTTGCCATCCATAATCCAAAATTTCCCCAATCTTATCTAATTCGCCTTTTAATATGGCTTCCTTCATTCGAACAGATTGCTCTTTTAATTTATGCATCGCATCAATACTCTTTGTATTATTTTGCTTTACATTGTTCGCCTGCTTCTCAATAATATCAGAACTAAACCTTGATGTATCGGTATAATACAACAACAAATTAAATTCAAGCTCATTCAAGTACTTATCTTTTACTCGCAGAGGGTTCACTAATACAGTATTGTCTTTTTTAAACTCCATAAAGTTTACCCCTCCAAAAGTTGCTGCATATTGATCTTGCTTTCCACCTGCTTGACCCAAGTCTACTCTCTCAATATTGTATGCTATTCTAGCAATCTCATATTCCCCAAAAGGAAGGTTATAAAATTCAGCAAAGGCACCTACAATCGCAACTACCAGTGTTGAACTTGTTCCTAAACCACTGCCAGAAGGCACATCAGCATATGTAGAAAGCTTCAATGCTCGTGGTTCAACATTGTAATGCTTTACCATATGGTTATACACTCCCTTCAGCAAATCTAAATTACCATTTATTGGCAGTTCCTTTTGCACAGGATGTTCTTCAAATTCCTCTCGATCAACTGCATGGAATGAGATACTCTCATCATCCACCAATTCTATTGTTGCGTAGGCATACAAACTAATTGTTGCATTTAAAATACTTCCACCATATAGATCTGAGTATGGGCTCACATCTGTTCCGCCACCTGCTAGCCCTATTCTTAGAGGAGCTCTACTTCGTATTATTTCAAATTCTTTCATTACTCTAGTTCTCGATATAAAGTTAGAATTTTATCTACCATTGTAGACCATGAAAATCGCTTTTTAGCTTCTTTCATGTTTGACTCGAACGAATTCGAATCTTTTTGGAAAAACTGAATTATCTTTTCAGCAATTTCCTGCTCATTTGTGTCTACTAAGTAACCTGTTTTACCGTTTTCTACTAATTCAGGCAAACCACCTACATTGGTTACTACCATTGGCTTTTCAAATTGGTAAGCAATTTGAGTTACACCACTTTGAGTTGCATGATGATAAGGTTGCAAAACCAAACTACAAGCTGAAAAGTAAACCTTCACTTTACTATCAGGAATAAAATCTGTGTGCCAAAGTACATCATTCTCAATTCCTAATTCATTTGCTAATGTCAAATATGTCTCCTCGTTGTCATAAAATTCTCCAGCAACCAATAGCTTAACATGAGGTAATTCTTTTTTCCATTTAGCAAAAGCCTTTAATGCTAAATCGAGCCCTTTATACTTTCTTATAAAACCAAAAAACAAGACATATTCTTCACTTTTATCTAAGCTTAAATATTCTTTTGCCTCTTTTTTATCAATTGAATCGCCAAAATTATCGAATACTGGATGTGGATTAACAAGTACTTTTTTTTCGGGTTCAAACTTACTCAAATCTACCTTAACCGATTGACTCATAGCAATAAAAGACTGAACTGATTTCAAAAAATACTTTGTCAATGCTTTATCCCCTAACCGTTTTTCGTGAGGCACAACATTATCTAAAATACATATTCGCCTCGTTTTTTTACTCAGCAATCTCAAAACAGAACCAAATGCAGGTCCCATAACTGGAATCCAGAATTTTACGATTAACAAGTCCGGCTTTTGATTCCTAATATACCGAGCTGTGGACCACCACGTTAAAGGATTTATGCTACTTAATTTTCTTGTAATTTTTTTAAATTCAGAAGGCTCTTCTGCAAATTGAGTTTTCCCCGGAAAAAGTAGTTTAGGATCTGTCTCTTATACACATCTGACGCTGCCGACGATCTACTCTGTGTAGA
>CAJXRL010000216.1 GCA_913059105.1 uncultured Flavobacteriales bacterium | reverse complement strand
AGATTTCTGCCTGTCTCGTGGGCTCGGAGATGTGTATAAGAGACAGGTATTAAAAGGGAATCTAACTGCTCCTGCTACCAAGCAAATGGCTGAAAAAGGCAATGGAAATAGAGCTGCAAAAACAATCAATACTCCTCCCCACTTTTGAATGAGCTTAAAGTGGTCAGAGAATTTAGATAAAATCCATTTTTCTATTCTTGGCTGACTGCCTATGTATTTTCCAATAAAGTATGAAATTACCCCACCCACATAAGATAGCACTGCTAACAAAGAAACCATTGCATATGGTTGATCGAATTTTTTTGCCCAAATAATAAAAAGATCTGGTGGAATTAATCCTAAGATGGTCTCAGATAAAAAAAATATAGATAATGCCCACCACGTATTTATGCTATTAAGAATACTTTCTAACTGAGTATTATAATTTGGAACGAATTCTTTAAAAACGAGAAAAGCACCTATAATCACCCCAAAGCCAATTGTGATTTTTAAACTATTTTTCCATAAAAATGTATAAACGCCTTTTCGTTTATAATAGTGATGGTAAATGTTTAACCGACTTCTTCGCTTGGTTTCAGCTACTGTTTTCATGGTTGGCAAAATTACGTTCTTTATTCTTGTCATTTTAAAACCTTTTAAAAACTATTTTTAAAATCTTTTGTTCACTTTTAGTTTATCTTAAGAACTACAAATAATGTTAGCAGTATTCCCATTAAACATCGTTATTTTACCGGAAGAATCCGTTGCTCTGCACCTCTTTGAAGCTAGATATAGAGAGTTATTTGCGGACCATAAAAATGGAAAAGAATTTGTAATTCAATACTACAAGAAAGGCGTAAATTCAACTTGTGGAACCATAGTTTATATTGATCAAATTGTAAATGAGTTTCCTGATGGAACTGTAGATGTAATAGTTAAAGGTATTCAGGCGGTTAAAACCCTTTATTTTGAACCAGTTATGAAAGACAAAATGTATTCTGGAGTTGAAATTGAAAGAATTGGTTTACTTTCAAATGCAAATGACAAATTAGTAGCTCAGTTTAAAGACTACTTGCTTAGTGTCAAAAAAAGCACTAACAAACCAGGACCTTTTAGTTTGTATTACATTGCCAATCGATTACAACTATCACACACAACAAAGAATGAACTAGTTTGCATAGATAGTGATAGTTTAGCGAACACATTTTTAATTAATGAAATTCGGTTTCTTAAAAAAATAAGAGAACAAGAAGATACTTTAAACAGCAATTTTCAATTGAACTAATACGTATTTGCTGAAAGCATTACTAAAGTACAAGCATCTAACACTTCTACTCCTTCTTTTTCCAATCGGTTCATAAATTCTGGATTAATTGTTCCCGGATTAAAAATAACTCGATTCGGTTTTAAGTCTAGAACGTAATTGTAATACTGTGGTTGGTTTTGTGGTCCTATGTATAGCGTTACAGTATCAACTCCATCTATTTGTACATCTGCAGGAACAATCTCAACACCCTCTATATTGCCTTTCTTAATTCCAACAGGCACCGCTTCATATCCGTAATTCAACAATTTAATAACCGCCATATTTGAATACCTAGAAGGATTTGTAGATGCTCCCAACACTACTGTTTTTTTTGCTTCCATTTTAAGAATTTGAATTACACACTCAGGTAAATTTTGGCTCTACCATTTCCTAAAACGGTAGAAAAGCGAATTAATAAAAAAATAGCACTTATTAATGAAGCTTAATTAAAACCCTTTAATGTACTTTTTTAAACCATTTGAATTGCTATTCTGAATGTAATCTGAATTACTGTTCTTTAAGGCTTTTTCCCAACCGCCGTACATAGTATTAGGCAGAACTATGAACTTTGAACCAAATTTATTTCTAAATTTTAGTGCGTTATTTTTTCTTTCACTGATTGATAAGTCATTTTCAAAAATGTTGTGAAAATCGGCTAGGTTATCCCCAATCAGCATATAAACTCGATAATTCGATAGAACATTTTCTCGTCTTTCAGCTTTTGAACTTGAATTAGTTTTTAGCATAACATCTGGAGGATTTACAATAATGCCTGCCTTTTCAAGATTTGCAATTGTAAAATCTAATTCTTGAACCGTTCTGTTACTTATAAAAAATATTTTAAAGCCCTGATTCATTGCGATTTGCATAAACTCAATTGCTCCTGGAACAAATTCTGCTTTAGCAAGACTGCTCCACTCCATCCAATTCGCGGGCGAATAAGTCTTATTATTATGAATTAACCAGCCATTAAAAGGAGAATTATTCAAAACGGTTTCGTCCAAATCCATAATAATTGCCAATTTTTTTGAATTGACATCCATATTACCCATATCACCTGAATTTAAACGGTGAGTAGCTACATTGAAAGCTTGATAACATAAAGCGTCGTACTCCGCCGAAGTTTGTTGCCAAAGAACAGCACTAATCTTTGAATTTTCTGCAATGCTACTTTCTGCAGTACTTAATGATTTACTGCTAGAGCATGACCACATCACGGATATGGTTACTAGGGAGAAAAGTATTTTTTTCATTTTTTATTTTATTACAACTTCAAATTTACTGATAGATGATAGCGAAAATAAGCCTAAAACTTCGTCCTGAGAGTTACCTGCTGCATCAAATATGTTTGAGCGAATGTTAGAAGGAGGCACAGCAAACAAACCATCGTTACCAGAAGTATTTACTATTTGATCTAAAAATTCGAATGCATCTAAATTTAAACTATGTAGCTCCACGGATGAAGTATCTCCAAGGATAAAAGGATTCTCTTGATCCGTAATTATTGATCTAAACGGTAAGATAAAAACTAACCCATCAGCTGCATCACCACCAAAAGCAGCATCTTCAGATAAAATTATAAATGTAGGGTCATCATAAACAGCTGTATCGTTTTTAAAGGGTTTAATCCAATAATAATCTTTTCTTCCAGCTAAATCTCTTGCATAAAATTGAGTATAATAACCTTCCTCAGTTCCAAAACCAGAAGGTTCAAAATCATAAGGCATGCTGTCAATAATGGGTACAGGATTTAATATTGACTTTGATGTATAGGTATTTCCGTTAAAGTCAATTTCCAGTTTATATTCAAAACCAACACTGTCAATTAAGCCCAATGTATTAGGATCGTATTCATAGTTTCCTTCTCCATCTGAGATGAAATTATAAACTACGTTGCTAGGTCCCTTTAGTCGCACACTTGCACCATTTTCTGAGGGTGTAGCTACATTGGAGAAATAAGAAGCTGAAGAAGTTAAACGGATGATTTGAACAGAGGTATCGTTGTTAACAAAGCCATCCACCACCAATTGGTTTTTTCCGTTGTCGAGTTCTAAATCAATAACATCTTCGCAAGAAGAGAAAGTTGCGGCAACAATTAATGCAAAAAGTATATATTTCATATTCATAGCGCTTAAAAGTTAAAATTGTAAGAGACCGCAGGAACAAAATTTCCTATTACTGAAAAACGAACTGCATTAGTTACTCGAGAATCCACTTCGTCTTGCTCAAAAAAGATTGAAAAAGGGTTTCGTCGATTGTAAACATTGTATACAGAGAACACCCACTCCCCTTTAAATTTTCGGTTTTTGTTCTTTTTAGGAGTTAAAGTGGCAGCAACATCTAAACGATGGTAGCTTGGAATTCTATAGTTGTTTCTTGCATCTTTATCATTATGAGGTAACACAATTCCTTGTATTTCGTACCGGTTAGTTGGAAATGTAGCAGGTGTTCCACTTGAGAAAACAAAGTTGGCCGAAAAGCTCCACTTTTCGGTCAATTCATAACTGGAAACCACGCTTAAGTTATGCCCCCGATCAAATCTTGTAGGGTACCATTCGTCTCTATTAATGCCATTTACCTGTCTTTCTGTTCTTGCAATAGTATAACTTACCCAACCCGTTAACTTTCCTTTGTTCTTCTTTAAGAATAACTCCAAACCGTAAGCTCTTCCATCTCCTGCTAACAAATCTCCTTCCAATTGAGTATTAAAAAAGATATCTGCATTGTCAATGTAATCTATCTGATTTTGAAAATCTTTATAATAAACTTCAGCGGAAGCCTCGTATTTATTTTGCTTGAAATTTCTGAAATAACCAACCGCTACCTGATCTGCAATTTGAGGCTCTATGTTGTTGGTAGTTGGCAACCACAAGTCAATTGGCGTAGATGCTACCGTATTAGAAATTAGGTGCAAGTACTGCGTCATTCTATTGTAACTCGCTTTCAGTGAACTTGTTTCAGACAAATCATACTTTATAGCTAGCCTTGGCTCCAAATTAGTGTAGTTGGTTTCCGATTTATAATTTCGGTAGGATGGTTTCCAACCAAATAAATCAATACTATATAATTTAGAATCATTTATTGTTTCAGATTTTAATTCTTTTCGTATTCCATCTTCCCCTTCAAAAAACTCTTGTTCTCTATCGCCTTGGTAACGAAAGTGAGAAAGTCTGGCACCATATAGAATGGACAATCTAGCCCCTACTTTCTGCTCGTTTTGAATGTACAGTCCACTTTCATTTGCATATTTCTCGGGCAAGCTTAAACTATTCGATCTGTCTCTTATACACATCTCCGAGCCCACGAGACAGGCAGAAATCTC
>CAJXRL010000215.1 GCA_913059105.1 uncultured Flavobacteriales bacterium | reverse complement strand
CTACACAGAGTAGATCGTCGGCAGCGTCAGATGTGTATAAGAGACAGCTTCAGATCAATGCTTTTTTAAAGCACGTTGAGAAACATGGTAGACTAATTACTTTTGAAGAGTTACAAAGCATTGAAGGTTTTAATTTGGAAACAATTCGGCTTATTCAACCCTTTACTAAAGTCAATAGAGATTTAGATCAAGCTAATCTTTCTTTTCGGAATATTTTAAATGAGGGCTCATCTTCTCTCTTTATAAGATATACCAGAATTTTGGAAGAACAAGAGGGTTTTAGTGCTATTTCTGCAGAAGAATTAGCTAAAAATGAGAATGCTAGATATTTGGGAAGTGCCGATAAATTATTTACCAGATATAGGTTTACTTACTCTAACAATTTGAGCTTAGGTTTCACAGGGGAAAAAGATGCCGGAGAGCAATTCCTAAAAGGAAACAATAACAAAGGCTTTGACTTTTATTCAGGCCACATCTTTCTGCAAGGCTTTGGAGTGGTTAAACAGATTGCCATCGGTGATTTTCAAGCGCAATTTGGACAAGGCTTAACCTTCTGGTCTGGTTTAGCTTTTGGCAGAACACCTAGTATTTTTACACTAAAAAGGAATGCCCCAAAACTTAGAGCCTATACATCGGTGCAAGAAGACCTGTTTTTGCGAGGAGGAGGAGTCACTCTTCAGCATAAGAATGTCGAATTAACACTTTTTTACTCTTCAAAGAAAGCGGATGCTAATATAAGTAGTAGAGATACATTAACAAACGAAGCAATCATTTCTTCTATATCTGAAGATGGTTTTCACCGCACAAAAGGCGAAATTGAAGATGAAGATGTTGTTCTACAAGAACATTTAGGAGCTAATTTAAGTTATGAAAAACGAAACTTATCGATAGGATTAACAGGAGTTTACAATGGAATTAATGCAAATCTTAAACCAAGGATTTCTACCTACAATAAATTCAGTCAAATAGATGATGAGAACGCTAATGTAGGTGTAGACTTTAGTTACCTATTCAAGAATATCAATTTGTTTGGAGAAGTTTCAAAAAGCATAGATGGTGGAATTGGTCATACTGTTGGGGCATTAATCGTTTTAGACAAAAGAGTGTCATTCGCGATTCAAAACCGACGGTTCGAAAAGAATTTTATTCCAATTCAAAGCAACGCCATTGGAGAAAGTTCAACTAATACCAATGAAAATGGAACCTTTATTGGCATTGAAGCACAACCTTGTAAAACGATAACCGTTTCTGCCTTTGCAGACCGTTTTAGTTTCGACTGGTTGCGGTTTCAAACAGATGCACCTTCTAATGGACATAGGTTATTGCTTCAAGTTGATTACAAACCCTCTAAAAAAATGTCAGCTTATTTTAGATACCGTAAACGTTCCAGAGGAAGAAATGACAATAGTATCTCAAATGAAGGATTAAAATCACTTTCTCAAGAAGGTTTATCTAATTATCGTCTGCATTTTACTTATAAAGTGACAAAAGAAATTCAACTAAAAAACAGAGTTGAATTTACAAGGTACAATATAGGAGGTGGACAAAATGAAGATGGAATATTAATATATCAAGACATTAGCTATAAAAGGCTTAGCTTCCCACTTTCCTTCTCTTTAAGGTATGCCCTGTTTGATACAGAAAGTTATAATAGCAGAATATATGCCTATGAAAACGATGTTCTTTATGCCTTTTCAATTCCTGCCTTTAATGGTAGAGGTACAAGATTTTACATTACTAGTAAGTATCGCCTAAAAAGAGGCGTAGATTTGTGGGTGCGATTTGCACAAACCTACTACACAGAAAGAACATCTATTGGCAGTGGAAAGGATGAAATTGAAGGAAATACAAGAAGTGAAATTAAAGCTCAACTAAGGTTGAAATTTTAAAATGGTTAAACGATATAAAACAACAAGAAATTGGTATTTGATGAGCATGGTATTGTTCATTGGGTTTTCATTTGAATTTTTTATTCGAAGTGATAATTTCTTAGGTGGGGTATTGATTTTCAATGGAATTATCAACCTTCTAGCTTTTCAACAAATCCCAAGAAAAATTGCTCCAATAACGGTCCTGTTGAATCTTTTCAATGCCCTGATAAGTATCACAACTTGCTATAACTACGGAATGATTGATTATTCTATTCTATACGTAGCTTGGATGTTTGTTGGATTCGGATTTATAATTGCAACCATAAGGCAAATAATTAACCTTGTGAGAAGTGCAAGTTATAAGCGTAAAATGAAACGTAAACACAATTAATTCGAAATTCCAAATTTTTCTAGTTCATTCCAAAAGTGAGGAAAGCTTTTAATTACTACATTTTTATTATCCATTTCTAAATCTCTGAAAATTGCTAATGGTGCAAAGCACATCGCTATTCTATGATCATTGTACGTTGAAAAAGGTATTACCTCCATCAATTGTGATATTTTTTGCCCGATAACTTCAAACGAATTCCCATCAATTTCACGTAAAACGGATCCAAATTTCAATAATTCATTTTTTAAGGCTTCCACTCTATCACACTCTTTAATATATAAAGTCTTCGTTCCTGTAATTGTAATTTTATCAACCAATTGAGATGCAGTAACAGCAATTGATGGAATTAAATCTGGTACATCTGTTAAATCTAAATTCAATTCCTTTTTTATCAATTTAGCATCAAAACGTAGATGAGCACCTCCGTTTTTAAATTCAGTGAAAACTCCAAGTTTATTGAATATTTGCCAACACTTAACATCCCCTTGAAGTGAATTTGAATTCAAATTTTGAATAAAAATACTTCTACCTGAAAAAGCTACTAGTTGATACAAAAACGCGGCGGAAGACCAATCTGATTCAACAATTATTTCTTGATCAGAATGATAAGTCCCATCTTTAACACTAATCACATTTCCAATTCGAGCCACCTGAATTCCAAGCTGTTGCTGTAAGCTAATAGTTAAATCAATGTATGAAGAAGAAACTACATCACCAAACAAATTAAGTTTTAACCCGGCTTTTAAATAGGGTGCAATAAGTAACAAAGCTGAAATGTATTGACTGCTAACCGAAGCATCAACAGATAGTTCATCTCCTTTTAATTCTGCGCCTTGAATTTGTAATGGAGGAAACCCTTCATTTTCATTGTAATCAATTTCTGCTCCAATACATCTCAGTTGTTCAACTAAAATTTCAATTGGTCGCCTTTTCATGCGGTGTGCACCAGTAAGAAGTCTCTTCCCTTCTCGCATCGAATAAAAAGCAGTCAGGAATCTAAATGCTGTTCCTGCCATCCCAACATCAATCACTCTGGCATTCGAAATCAATGATTCTTGAAGCACAATGGTGTCTTGCGCTTCTGACAGGTTTGCCAACTGGAATTGACCATCAGAAAGTGCCTGAGCGATCAACAAACGGTTAGAAATGCTCTTTGAGCTTGGAAGTTTAAATTGAGGAACAGCATTGGACTGGTTGTAGGTTAGTTTAAAACTCATTCGTTAAATAAATAAGTTAATGAAGCTACAATTTGTTTCTCTTCGGCAGTTTGGTTAATAACTGCTGAGCCTATAGCAGTTAAAAGAGTACAATTGATCTTATTCTGTTCGTTTTTCTTGTCTTGTTTCATGTACTCAATTAAGGCATGAAAATCCTTTTCAGGAATTGTTGGGAAGTCATACTTATCTTTTAAATGCTCCTCTATTTCATCATACTCTACCAAATTTAATAGATTTTTTTGAACAGAAATATGCGCTTCACAAATCATTCCAAGCGCCACAGCATAGCCGTGCGGCATCGGCTTTTCCTTTTTTAGAAAGTAACTTTCTATAGCATGACCTACGGTATGTCCAAAGTTCAACTTCTTCCGATCTCCTTTTTCTAAAGGATCATTAACAACAATTGATGCTTTTATCGCAGATGATTCTTCGATTAACTGAGCAGTAACTTCTTTACTGTCGACCATTTTTAAAGCTGCCCAATGCGCTGAGTCAGTAATTAAAGCATGTTTGTACATTTCTGCCATTCCGCTCCAAAATTCAACTTCGGGTAACGTTTCCATAAATTTTGGAAAAATGTAAGTTTTTTGAGCATTCTGAAAAACGCCTATTTGATTTTTAAATCCCGCAAAATCAATACCACATTTACCACCAATAGCAGCATCAACCATTCCCAAAAGTGACGTTGGAATGTTATAAAAAGCAATGCCCCGCTTATATAAACTTGCAACAAAAGCACCCAAGTCGGTAATCATTCCGCCACCTAAATTCAATAATAACGTTTTCCGGTCAGCATTATCTTCAGACAAGCTTTCCCACAATGAGGCACATGTAGATATATCTTTTGACGCTTCACCAGCAGGGACTTCTAAAAAGAAAAAATAGACTTCATAATCTACTAAAGCATCTTGTAAAAGAGGTAAGCAATATTTGTTTGTATTTTCATCGGTTAACACATAAATCTGACTGTATTTCCCTTCTAAAATGGCATTTGAAATAACACTCAAATCAGAAATTACGTGAATGTTATTTTTTTCAAGAAAATTCATGAGAATATAATTGGTTCTTTCAAAGCTACAAAAGATCAATTGATTTGTTTTTGAAACTTAAGTTTCTGTCTCTTATACACATCTCCGAGCCCACGAGACAGGCAGAAATCTCGT
>CAJXRL010000214.1 GCA_913059105.1 uncultured Flavobacteriales bacterium | reverse complement strand
TTCCTATGCAACACACCATATCCAATTCTTTTTTGCAAGTCAGTGTTTTAAGCAAGGGAACCGAGATCTCCAGTTTGAAGTCAATACAAACGGGCATGGAATATATGTGGAATGCTGAACCAAATGTTTGGGCAAGTCATGCTCCCGTTCTTTTTCCTGCAATTGGTTCGTTCAAAAACGAAGAATGTACCATAGATGGAAAAGCCTACCGAGTGCCAAAACATGGCTTTATTCGGCACAATGAAGACATTATTTTGAGAAACAGAACAGATACAGCTTTGCACTTTACCTTAGAATATTCTAAAAAAACGCTAGCCGTATTTCCTTACAAATTCAGGTTTCACATTTCATTTGAATTACACGATAGCAAATTGGTGGTTTTGCATAAAGTAGAAAATTTAGACAATAAAGAAATTCACTTTTCTTTAGGTGCTCATCCAGCATTTAAATGTCCTATTATTGAGGGTGAAGCATACTCCGATTATTACTTGGAGTTTGAGAAAACTGAAAATGCGGAGAGAACATTACTTTCGCCAGAGGGTCTAATCTCCGATCAGACAGAACTAGCTCTTGACAATACCAACATCTTAGACCTATACTCTACTCTTTTTAAAAACGACGCTCTAATTTTCAAAAATTTGAAATCCAAAAAAGTTAGTTTAAAGAGCCGGAAATCGAATCAAGTATTAAGCGTCAGCTATTCTGATTTTAAATATTTAGGCATCTGGGCAAAACCAAACGCTGCCTTTGTTTGCATAGAACCTTGGCTCGGAATAGCAGATCATAAAAACACTGATGGTGATTATCTAAAAAAAGACGGTTTGATTAGTTTACCAAAAGGGGAAGTTTTTGAAGCTAGTTATGAGATTGAGGTTTAAAAATTTATTGACCCATAATAAGACCTAACGAAAAATCATAATAGTTGTAGAATCTTTCAGCTCTTGTAATTCCAGTAATTTAAAAATTTAAATGTTAATCAATTCAAAATAAAGCAATTAAATTGATATCCAAAATAAATACCTAACTTTCTTATGTATTTTTATTAAATACCCAAGAATCTTATGTATCTTTGTCTTATGTATTCATCAGAACTAATAAAAGGAACCTTAAAAACCATTATTTTAAACTTGTTGCGCGACAAGGGCAGAATGTATGGTTACGAAATCACTGCAAAGGTCAAAGAACTGACAGACGGTAAAATTCAAATAACGGAAGGTGCTCTGTATCCCACCTTACACTCACTAGAAAAAAATGGTGAGCTGGAAACAGAGAAGGAGTTTATTGGGAAGAGAGTGAGAAAATATTACTCGCTTACTTCACAAGGCCAAGAAACTGCCAGCCAGAAAGTAAATGAGTTAGCCGATTTCATGAACACCATGAAGTTTTTGTTGGATCTGGAACCCAAACTAGGAAATGCATAGCCTTGGTGCCATAGAGGTCGATTTTATTGACAGTGATCTCAAATCTCGAGGGATTGTTTCGGAGGATTTACGCGACAATCTCTTGGATCACATTTGCTGTATTATCGAAAATGAATTAAGCGTTGAAGATGACTTCCATGAATACTATGAAGCCATCTTACCTCGATTTTTCAAAAATCAACTTTCTGAAATACAAACCGAAACAGACAATTTATTAAAATTTAAAAACTTTTATATCATGAAAAAAATATTGAAATATTCTGGTGCCGCAACTGTGGCACTCACCATTCTTGGGGCCATATTTAAAAGCGCCCATTGGCCAGGTGCAGCATTACTCATCATCTTAGGTGGATTTTCGTTCAGCGTTGTTTATATCCCCTTATTAATCATCTTAAAACTGAAAGATGAAGAATCCAAAATTGACAAATTGGTGCACACCTTCGGATTAATCTTAGCTATATTTTTGAGTGGCGGAGTATTGTTTAAAATTATGAGGTGGCCATTCGCTAACAACTTAATGTTCTACTCTACTTTATTATTCACCTTCGTATTTGTTCCTATATATTTTATCACTCGATTCAGACGACCTGACCTTAAATTTAATACAACTGTAAACTCCGTATTAATGATTGCTGTTGGTGGAATATTCTATTCTATGTTCGACATGAGCTACAGCAGAAAATACGAACAATTAATGGTGGAAGATCACATTTACATTCATGAAAGTGCAGAGAAATTAATGGCATCAAACAATCGTTTATTATTAACGGAACCGGAGAACAAAACTGCATTAAAATTGCACTCTCTTTCTGCGGCAATTAATTCAAGAATTGAGGCCTTAGCCGAAACAATCACTACTAGTAAAACAACATCTAATCTTAGACAGCTATCAAATGGACTCGATGAAAAAGTAAACTCGTATAATTTACAGGTGATTGAGTTAAATATGCCTGAATTAACAAAAGTTGAAATGAAAGCTTTTCAGCGTTTAAATGAAATTAATGCAGTTTTGGCAATGAACGTATTGGCCAGAACGCAACAGCAGTTGGCATTGAACGAGAATTGCTACCTTAGCTCAATGCTTACAAAAAGTCAAGCAATAGAGTAAAATCAAACAACGTAATTAATTTAATTATAGAAAAAATGAAAAATTATATTTTCCTTTTATTGGCAGCGCTTACACAAATTTGTTGTCAGAATATACCCACATTAAAAGCATTAAAAAAGTATGCAGCTGTAGAGAAATTCAATGAAGACTTGTACTTAATGCAAGTGAAAGAAAAAAGAGCCATGGTTATAGTTGCACACGACGATGACGATTGTGCCATGTCGGGAACCATTGCAAAGCTATCTGCTCAAGGATGGAAAATCAAGCAAATTAGCTTTCAAGCTCACGCCAGTTCAAGAAGCGATATAAAACAACCTTCAGAACTGCTTTATGTTGCCCACGAATATCTATCTGCGAATCAACCTTATCGTTTTGGATTAGATACCATGAAGGTGCCCTATCTGCCTATTCCATTAAAAGAAATTGAACGACAATTTCCAAAAGAAGTGATCCGAGCTGAACTACTTGAAAAAATTAACTCTTTTCAACCCAAAGTTCTGTTTTCGTTGGATGATATAAAAGGCGGTTACGGACATCCGGATCATGTCTTTATCAGCCAACTAACTGCTGAGTTGTTTCGGAATGGCGAAACGAAAGCCGAGAGATTATATCAGTCTGTGTTTACAGATCATATGGAAATAGAAATTGTAGATAAACGATTGGCCAGCAAGTTAAAAAAATGGGGCTTTCCGAATGCGAGCGACATTGCCAATGAAATGTATGGAATTGATGGGATGCCAGAGCCTACTACTCAAATAACAATTACTGATGTAGCAGATCTTAAAATGGAGTATTTACGAGCATATGACGAAGATGTAAAGAAAAATCTTCGAAAATTTCTCCCCTATTTTGAAGACTTTAGTGCCAGTGATTATTTTGGATTGTTTGATAGAGAGTTTTTTAGAGTTATTCAACTCTAAGTGCTTGATGCATGCAATTATTTCAGAAAAGCGCTTTTCTATCCGTAGAAGAGCGCTTTTAAAATATCAACTAATAGTACTGCTAGATCCCTAATGATAAGAAAATGGATCAAAAACAAATTCAGCAACTTCCCCACTCTGTCCAGGAACCATCATACAGTAACAACTTATTTGGTACTATTTCATTAGCAGCTAACAGCAGTATACATGCCGTAATGCCGGAGCCACAACTACAAATGATAGGTTTAGAATCATCATATTGATCAAACAACTTTGTTAACTCTTCCTTCTTTTTGAATTTACCTTCAAATAATAATTTTGCGTAATGCAAATTAAAGGAAGTAGGTATATTTCCGCTGCGTAGGCCAATTCGAGCCTCGGGTGCTTCGCCATTAAAACGTTCTGCTGAACGAGAGTCCAATACAATAGAATCACTTGAATTTATAGTTGCTTCCAATTGCATTTTATTTATCAAGAATTCAGGATTAAAGCTAGCAGAAAAATTGCCTCGTTCAACTTTAGCTTTTCTCTTGTTCTCTGTTATAAATCCGTCTGCTAACCATGCCTTCAGACCTCCATTTAAAACATATACCGCTTCATGTCCCATACTCTTGAATAAAAACCAAACCCTGGGACTGGAGTAAATGCCTAATGTGTCGTAAACAACAATTGTACTCTCCTTGCTAATTCCAAGTTTTTGACAGCCCATTTGGAACTGTTCCTCTGATGGGAACGTGTTGGGCAAGGATGAATTCTGATCACTAAATACATTTTGTAAATCAAAAAATCGAGCGCTTGGAATTTGAAGATTTTTTACTTCATCAGGAATGTTTTGCTTTTTAGGAATAAGCGTAGTGAACAGCACAACTACATTGGAAGTAACTAAATTTTTATTTAGCCATTTTGTCGATACTAAAGATTGAAGCATATACACATCATTGATAGCTAATAAAGGTAAGAATTCGGTTTCAACTAGAAAATTATCCGATTAACACACTTAATTCAATTATATAAATGAAAAATAACCCTACCCTAAATTTTACTTAAATCATTAACTTACTATTACTTATTCAATTGTAAGCGTTTTTAACCGTTTACAAACGAATCTTAAACGACTATAAGCGTTTAACAACCGAATCGGACTCTCCTACCTTCTAATCTTTGCACCGTCAATTGAATTCAACGACACATTTTAACAAATTATTTAATAACATTTAATTCATATTAGACATGAAAAATTTAAGAAACAGCGTACAACTTATCGG
>CAJXRL010000213.1 GCA_913059105.1 uncultured Flavobacteriales bacterium | reverse complement strand
ACGAGATTTCTGCCTGTCTCGTGGGCTCGGAGATGTGTATAAGAGACAGGATACCGTGTTAACCGTTTCGGGTAATTCTTTTCTAGGGTACAACACCGGGGTTAGTTCTTATAAAGTAATTAGACTTACAGAAAATAGCATGTATCTTAGTTATCAGGATATTAATGATCCTGCTTTATTATGGTATATTAGACTTATTCCTATAGGCTCTGTACCCTCTTCTGGCGGCGGAGGTGGTGGGTCTAATGGGTTTTCATTGCCTATGGACTTCGAAACTATAGAACCGATCTTTACCGGTTTTAATGGAAGTACGGACACAATTATTAACAATCCGGTTGCATTTGGCATCAATACTAGTAGTAAAGTGCTAGAAACTGTTCATGGGCCTAATTCGGATGCCGGAATTGCTGTTGACTTAGACTCAAAATTAGATTTTTCAACCAATGGAAAGATTACATTTAAACTTTTTGCCCCTAGCGGTGGTGTTTTTAAAGTGAAGCTTGAAGATCAGGGAAACCCTCAAAATTTCGTAGAGGTAGACATAAATTGTACAGCAACTCCAGGTTGGATAAAGTATGAAGCAGATTTCTCTGCGGCTACTTCAGGGGCGTATAACAAGTTAGTTTTATTCCCAGGTTGGGGCAGTTCAAATGCAGATACATATTATATAGATGACATAACCCAAGAATAAGATATGAAAGTAATTAAAGCGCTGATAATATTTTCAATAGCAATTGTTCTTTCAGGACTTGGAGGGTGCAAAGTTGATGAAACTGTAGCGGACTTAGTATTGCCATCAAATTTACAAGTTGAAGTGATGGTAGACTCGATTACTGAAGGTCTTGTTAATATTACGGCCTCAGCCGTAAATGCAAATTATTATGTTGTAACATTTGTTGAGTCAGGTAATACAACTTCAAAAGAATCAAATGATGGAATTGCTAGTTATAAATATGGGGCTTCTGGTATTTATACCATTAACGTAAAGGCGCATTCAACTGCAGATAATTTTATTGAGAAAATTGAAACGGTTAATGTATTTGTCGGGAAACCTACAAACGATGGAATCCCGCCTGCAACAGGCTATATGACTCCATTAGCTTATCCAGGTTTTAATTTGGTTTGGAATGATGAATTTGATGGAACATCACTTTCCACTTCTGATTGGAATTATGAAATTGGGACCGGCAGTGGTGGTTGGGGAAATAATGAATTACAATATTACCGGCAAGAGAACACCTCTGTTAGTAACGGAGTATTAACAATTCAGGCGAAAAAAGAATTTTTCAATTCAAGTGCTTATACTTCTTCTAGAATAACTACCCAAAATAAACAAAGCTTTAAATACGGCCGAATAGACATTAGAGCTTCAACGCCTTTTGGTAAAGGACTTTGGCCTGCCCTGTGGATGTTAGGTGATAATATTTCAACCGTTGGTTGGCCGTCATGTGGTGAGATTGATATCATGGAATTAGTGGGAGGAGATGATACAGATAACGAAGTCCATGGCACTGCACACTGGGAATTTAATGGGGCAAGGGCGCAATCAGGAGGAAGCAGCAAGCTTCCAAATGGAACTTTCGCTCATGATTTTCATGTTTTCTCAATTATATGGGATAGTCAGAAAATTGAGTGGTATAGAGATGATATTAAGTTTAAGACGCTTGATATTACTCCTGCAGATTTAACTGAATTCCAAAGTAAGTTTTTTTTAATATTTAATGTTGCGGTAGGAGGAGATTGGCCAGGTTCACCAAACAGTTCTACTTTATTTCCTCAATATATGTATGTAGATTATGTAAGAGTTTTTCAGAAATAAGGAATAAAATGCAGTTTTTTGTTCAGAGAGAAGCACTTTGCAGATATGTAAAGTGCTTTTTTTGTGCATGTTAAAATAATAATCCGGCTACTTATGGTTTATTATACTATTTCTTCGTATTATTGTTTAAATTATTAAACAATAAAAATTATGAAAAAAATTATACTTTCTCTTTTTCTCTCCTCAATTTGTCTTGTAGGGATGAGCCAAAAATCACAGATAGACTTACCCATAACTTGGGATGATACGGTTAATGTAGATTACTCTGTGATTGGTTTTGGAAATGATACTGCATATTTAGCTGCAGATCCTACAAGCGCTTCGAACATAGTTCTTGAAATTATTAAACCTTCTGGTACTGCAACTCAAACATGGGCAGGAGTGGTTTTAGGTAACGATTCATTGGCAACTGCAATTCCATTTTCTGCTGGTAATACTACAATCATTGCAAGAGTTTATTCTTCAGCGATTGGAATTCCAATGAGGATGAAAGTTGAAAATGAGTCTAATGGAGGGATTTTTACGGAAACTGAGGTAAATACTACTGTTGTAGGTTGGGATACATTAAGGTTTGACTTTTCTAGCCCTGCTACTGGCGCGCCAGGACTTGTTTTTACAAACACTTATGATAAAATAGCATTTTTTCCAAATTTTGGAACAGTGCCAATGGCAAATGAAACTTATTACATTGATTACGTTGATTTTGTAGGAGGAAGTTCAGGCCCATCTAAAGCCCAAATAGATTTACCTATTACATGGGACGATACTGCAAACGTTAACTATTCTATTATTGATTTTGGAGGAAATGTTTCTTCTTCAGTAGTCGACCCAACGAATGCTTCAAATTTGGTCTTGAAAACAGATAAGCCTTCAACAGCTCAATCGTGGGCAGGAACAACTTTAGGAGCTGCTTTAGCAACCGCTATACCTTTTACTGCTTCTAGCACGATAATGCAAGCAAGAATATGGTCTGCTGCAAGTGGAATACCTGTTTTAATGAAAGTTGAAGATCAGACAAACGCAGGAATTTTTGTTGAAACTTTGGCAAATACAAGTAGAGTTGGATGGGACACTTTGACGTTTGACTTTGCAAATCCTAGTCCTAATAATCAAGCATTAAATTTTGCGAATACTTACGACAAAGTATCTTTATTTTTTAACTTCAATGTTGTTCCTACAGCAACTGAAACTTATTATACTGATGATGTTTGGTTTGGTGGAGCTGCTTCAGGTCCATCAAAAGCTCAAATTGATTTACCAATTAATTGGGATGATACTTCAAACGTAAGTTATGCTGTAACTCCATTCGGAGGAAATATTTCTTCTGTAGTAACTGACCCTACAAATGCTTCTAATTTAGTTTTAAAAGTAGAAAAACCAGCAACAGCTCAATCTTGGGCAGGAACTACCATGGGTAGTGCTGCGTTAGCAACTGCTATTCCTTTTGCAGCATCGAATACTGTAATGCAAGCAAAAGTATGGTCTGCAGCAAGTGGAATCCCTGTTTTACTGAAGGTTGAAGATCAAACTAATGCTGGAATATTTGTTGAAACTTTAGCATCTACAAGTAAAGTTGGTTGGGATACTTTAACGTTTGACTTTTCAAACCCTGGACCAAATGCACAAGCATTGAATTTTGCTAATACGTATGACGTAGTGTCTATATTTTTCAACTTTAATGTTGTTCCATCAGCACTTGAAACGTATTATTTAGATAACCTTTCTTTTGGTCAATTGGCTACAGGAATATCAGAATTTAAGGCAAATCCTACGTTTACTGTCTATCCAAACCCTGCAAGTGCAGTTGTTACAATTGACGCTTCATTATTAGAGAACGTTAACCAAATAGTTGTTACTAATTCTATAGGTCAAGTGGTATTTCAGAAGAATGTATCAACGATCGATAATAAAATTGATGTAGCAAATTTTGACAATGGGGTATATTTCATGATTTTAAGTTCAGAATCAGGAATTAAAACTTCTAAATTCATGGTTGCAAAGTAAGAGGGTTTAACTTTTAGTTATTTCAATACAGAGAAGCTCGCATCCAAAGATGCGAGCTTTTTTGTGCTTGAATGTTAATGAATATGTTAGATTCACTGAAAACAAATCTAACTTTTAATCATTTTTGTAGTTCATGAGTCAACTCCTATCTACATCCATTGAGTTTTTAAAAGGCGTAGGACCTAAACGGGCTGAAATATTGGCTTCGGAGTTGGGTGTCCGGACGTATCGTGGGTTGTTGCGCCACTTTCCCTTTAGATATGAAGACAGAACTAAGTTTTATAAGATTGCAGAAGTAACAGGAGATTTACCTTACGTTCAGCTAGTCGGAGAAATTATTTATGTAGAAGAAATAGGAACAAAGTTCAAAAAGAGACTAGTTGCGAAGTTGAAAGACGAAACAGGAACGATGGAGTTGGTTTGGTTCAAGGGTGTCCCTTATTTTAAGAAAAACTTAAAAGTAGGGGAGAAGTACGTTGTCTTTGCAAAGCCCAATGTTTTCAATTTCAAAATAAATCTGGTTCATCCAGAACTAGAGACGCTAATCGAATTTAAGAATTCCGTTCAAACCAAGCTTCAAGCAGTTTACCCTTCAACTGAAAAGTTGAGCAAGTTCTCTTTGGGTTCGAAAAATATTTCGAGGTTATTGAAAACGCTCTTGCTTCAATTGAAGTATAAGTTAGATGAGAATTTACCTGCACCTATAATGGCAGAAAATCAATTGCTAGATCGAGAATCTGCAATGTTGAATATCCATTTTCCAACTTCTACCGAACTGCTGAAGGATTCAATTACTCGTATAAAGTTCGAAGAGCTATTTCTGATTCAATTGGAATTACTAAAGCTAAAATTGGTGAACCTTGAGAAGTCAAGCGGTTTTGTATTTGCCGAAGTAGGAGAAAAGCTGTCTCTTATACACATCTGACGCTGCCGACG
>CAJXRL010000212.1 GCA_913059105.1 uncultured Flavobacteriales bacterium | reverse complement strand
CAGCGTCAGATGTGTATAAGAGACAGCTTCAAGAGTATACATAATCATTTCAGAGTATTCCTCAAAATCATCCCCTTCAATTATCAATTCATATTTAACTTCCGGATTCACCAAAAAGATAAATTTCCCTGTACTCTTATTCGAACTAAAAACGCCTACTAACTCCCCACTCTCACCATCCAGTAATGTAATTTCAGTAAATGAGGGAATTCCGTCAATCATCACATTTGCTGAAATTACCGATTGCCTTAAACTTTTCTCTAGGTAGTCTATTCTATAAATATCTTGTTTCCCATATCCTCCCTTTTTATCAGAACTATAATATCCATGTTGTTCGTTCGCTGAAATGGTAAAATAGATATCATCTTTCGTAGAATTTGTTGGGTAGCCTAAATTTGTTGGAGACTGAAATATTCCGTCCTTGGATTCGCTTTTGAAAATGTCGTAGCCTCCCATATTTTCAAATCCTTTTGAACTATAATATAAAGACTTGCCATTTGCATGAATAAATGGAGCATCATCATCAAAAATTGTATTGACCCCTGCTCCTAAGTTTAGAGGTAGACTCCATTCTCCATTGGGCAATTTAATTACTCGATATAAATCGAATCCTCCAAACCCTCCTTCTCGATTAGAAGAAAAATATAAGGTTCTGCCGTCAAGAGAAATAGATGCTGAAGGTTCGATACTTAAAGCACCATTTATGTTCTCTGACATTCGAACGGGAGTCGTCCAATTGTCATTAACAAATAGTGATTCATACAAATCTCCACCAACACCATTCTCATTGCTTCTAAACAGAAATAAAGTATTTCCATCTGGAGAAAGTCCTACACAAGCATCATGCCCACTGGTATTCACACTGCCTTCTATCAATTTTGCAGGCTCCCACCTTCTATTGTCTCTATTTCTTGAAGCGTAAACATTCTCGAAAGGCTTTCCATAGGTGTCAAGAACGTTGCTATCTTCCTGTCTTCTAGAGGTAAATATGATTAATTCTTCGTCAGCAGAAATTAAAGGAACATATTCATGAGCGTCAGAATTTATCGCTTCTCCTAAATTTATAATATTTACAATTTCTGGAGATTCTAACTCTTTTTTTGCAAATGCTATATTATTTGATAATTGGGCTGATTCATACGTTGGAATTTGGCTCTTCTGATTTACACTTAGCTTTTTATATTCATTTAAATAATCATTTGATTCTACAATATTTTCTTGATTTAAACTCAAGTAAGCCAATTTAAAATAAGCATCGACATTTTCAGTTTTGGCTAATTCTAAATACACTTTAGCTGAGTCATAATTATCAAGTAAGAAGTATGAATCTCCTTTAATATAATAGAGTCTTGAGTAATCTGCATCAGCCGTCCTGAGTTTTTCCAACTCTTTGATCACAGTTAAATAATCACCCCTTTCGTATGCTAATTCAGCATCCCAAAATTGACGTTTCTGTTTTCCTGAAAAAGAATTGGATTGCGCAATCATACTAATAGCTGAAAGCATTCCTAAATATAAAAAAAGTATTTTTCTCATCATCTCAGTAACATTAAATCTCCTACCTTAACCTGCTGCGTTCCGTCAGCAAATTGAACTATAACTTTCCAAACATAAGCATCTTGAGGTGCTATTTTACCACGATAATAACCGTCCCAGCCAATATTTATGTCTTTACTTACAAAAAGCAATTCTCCCCATTTATTAAAAATATTCAATTCGTATTTTGTCGTTCCATTCACTTTAGCATAAAACACATCATTAAAATTCCCTGCTCCGGGGTTTATGTTAACCACGCCTCCATTTGAACCATTCGGGTTTGGTGTAAAAGCATTTGGAACTTGAAGTCGACCTTCTAGTTCTGCAATAATATTGGCTGGGGCATAAGTAGAATCAATACAACCTTCATTAGTGTAAGCAATAAGAAGCACAAGAAACTCTCCTTCTTCTGTGTACAAATAAGTTGGGCTTTGTTCTCCTGAAGAGTTTCCATCTCCGAACTCCCACCGAAATGAATCAGCATTTTGCGATCGGTTTGAAAATACAACAGGATCGTTTGGAATAAATACTTTGCTTGTACTCATAATAAAATCAGCTGTAGGCTCTTTATTGACTTTTATGTAATTTACTTTTGTGATTTGGTCCGTTTTACCAGGCGGGTAACCAACTACATCCAGTGTTACTGTATACACTCCTTCATTAAAATAAGTATGAGTTGGATTCTCAGAATTCGAACGACCACCGTCCCCAAAATCCCATTCATACGTTTGACCGTATACCGTCTTATTGTTAAATGTAACTTGCAAAGGTTCACAACCAACTGCCGAATCACCAAAATCTGCTACAGGAGTTGGAGCTTCAATTAGAATAGGAATTTCTGTACTATCTGTACAATTTTGCGAACTAGCTTTCAACTTAATAATATAGGTACCCCAAGTAGCATAGTTGTGTGAACTAGGGTTTTGCAAGGATGAACTTTTCCCATCTCCAAAGTCCCAAACGTAAGACCAGTTCCCATTGTTAGTGGTATTTGTGACAAATACAGTTGTATCTGGAAATTCTTGAGTTAATGGGGTTGCACTGAAACTTACCAGCGGTGTCGGATGAACTCGGACGATTCTGGTAAAAACATCATCACAATTAAAAAGCGAACTGGCGGTAAGGGTAACGGTGTACAACGAATCAATACTGCCTGTATTGTTAAAAACATGGTTGACTACAGCACCATTTCCAATCGCCCCATCTCCAAAATTCCAACTGTAATTAACGGCACCAAAAGATTGACTTCTAAACGTGGCATCAAAAGGTGCACAAGCAACTGTATCTCCGCTAAAATCTGCAATTACTTGAGGTTTTATTCGAATGCTTCTAGTTAAGGTATCCGAACAACCTTTGTCTGTATATATTCTTAATTCAGACAGGTAGTCCAGAGGCACAAGCGATTGAACATTTGTATAGGTATGAATTAAGTTCGGTTGACAATTATTTGAATCAATAGCTCCATCGCCAAAAATCCAACTGCAACTGTCTCTTAATGATGAGTTATTGATAAACGTAATATCTACAGGCTGGCAAGATTCATTTGTATTAATAGAATAATCAGCTATTGGTTTCGGATGTACGGTAATTACAATTTGAGAATCATCAGAACAACCAAAAGTATTCGAAGCTCTGAGATTTGTTGTGAATGTAGTATCTGATTGACCGTTATAAATGAAAGTGTGTTTAGGGTTTGGAACAGATGAAGTTCCTCCATCGCCAAACGTCCAATTAAAAATTGGTGCTCCTGTTGATTGGTTAGCAAAATTCACTGCAAAAGGACTACAACCTTCTGTTGGTGCAGTAAAAGCAGCTTCTACATTTGGATTAATAGTTATTATCTGATTTGCAGTATCTAAACAGCCCTCATCAGTATAAACATATAATATTGTTTGTCTAGAAATTGGTGCAGAAGAAAGTAGATTATCAAATGTGTGGCTAATATTCACTCCGCAAGAATCAACAAGTCCAAATCCGTCACCAAAAATCCAATTGCATGAATCTTGACCCTGGGATTGATTGTTGAAATTAACAACCAGTGGATGACATCCGCTAGAAGCACTTGGCACAATGGTGGCTATTGGTTTACCGTACACTTCAATTTGTTTTCGGATAGTATCCGTGCAATTGTATTGCGAATATGCCACCATTTCTAAATTATAGATTTGATTTGCTACGCTTGTATTGGTATAGGTATGATTTGGAGATTGATTAAAACTATTTGCTGCATCGCCAAACAACCATGAAAAATTTTGAGCTCCAGTTGATTGATTTAAAAAATTAACATTCAACGGACTACAACCGGAATCTATCGATGAAAAATTGGCAATTACTTGTGGGTTTACAGTAATAGGAATTATTTGAGTTGAAGTACAGCCGTTTATGGTGGTAACCGTCAATTCACTGTTATAGGTAACAGGGAAAAACGACCCTGTATTTGTGTATAGGTGCGCACTTGTTGGTCCGCAAAGTTTAAAAGTATCTTGATCTCCATAATCTAACGTACAAAAATCCGCTAACGTCGAAGATTGAGTAAAGTTCACTTGCAAAGGATGGCAACCACTACTGACATTTGTTGTAAAGTTGGCAACTGGTTTTGGGTACACTAATATGTTTCGATCTACGGTATCTAAGCAACCTTTGGCAGAAATGGCTATTAATTCTGCTAAGAAATTTTGATTCGCACTGGTAGTATTTGTATATGTATGACTTGGACTTACAACAGGGCTAGTTCCTGAATCACCAAATTTCCACATGAAACTTTGCGCGCCAAATGATTGATTTACAAAGCTAACATTTAAAGGACTACAGCCAGTATCGTTTGACGTAAATGCGGCTTGAATAAACGGATGCACTTCAACTGTGCGTTGAAAAGTATCTCTACAACCATTTACTGTCTCTATAATCAGAAAAATGTCATTAAATTTAGTTATTGCCGAAGTGTTGGTATAGGTTTTAACAAAATTTGCATTCCCATTGGTGGAACTTGTCCCATCTCCAAAGTCCCAATTAAAATTATTTGACCCTGTTGAGTTATTGGTAAATGTAATTGCCAATGGCTGACATCCTTTATTGGTATCAATAGCAAAATTTGATGTAGGATTTGGAAATACGAGAACACTTCCGAAGGTTGTATCTAAACAACCAAAACTACTTTGGGCAATTAACCGAACAGTATAGGTTCTGTCTCTTATACACATCTGACGCTGCCGACGATCTACTCTGTGTAGA
>CAJXRL010000211.1 GCA_913059105.1 uncultured Flavobacteriales bacterium | reverse complement strand
ATAAAAAGAAGCACAGAATACTGCTCTTAATTGGAATAATTTGTTTGATAATAGTTTTATGTGGATTTTATTTATTTGATAGAAATTAACTTCATTTCACTTTTAAAACCCGACCGGATATCTCCGTTGAATTCAGTCTCAATTTCATTATGCTCTCTAAAAATTAGACCAACATCGGCTGCATATGTTTCCTTTTCATAGAGTTTCTCAATTAAATTTTCCTCTTCAAATTGCAACACACTAACGGTAGAATCATAGCGCATGCTATCATTGATAAACACCTCATTTACAGATTTGTATTTATATTCCTTAGTTATTAATGTATTCAATACATTCGCGTTCCATTTTTTATCGATTACAATAGGAAACACCAATGGAACGGATATCACATTATTATCTAATACTTCGTAGCGGTAACCTGTTAAGTTTCTTTTAGTGATTCTGTTTAAATGCCAAGGCAGAGAATCTGCTGCTCGAGTATGAATTTCTACGATAAACGTTTCTCGGTTTTCCGCATCCATTTCAGTCCGAGAAATGTATTCTCGCTGTTGCAAACTCACTACGTTTATTCTTCCACTAAATTCATTATAAAGAATGCTGTCTATTTGGTAAATAGCTTCTTGTCCTACTTTTAAGCTTACATACTCTTTACCTATAAAAAGTAAGACGTCCGAGCCTTCATCATCTTCGCTACAAGCTGATAACAAGCTAATCCAACAAAAAAATAGAACGATTCTTTTCATTTTATCTTGTTATGAAACCTCCTCCTAATAAATCATTCCCTTCGTAAAAAACAGCAGACTGACCAGGAGCAATTCCTTGTACATCTTCGTAAAAATCTACTTCAATTTCCCCTACTTCATTTGTTACCGCTCGGCTCATCATTCCCGCATCTTTATACCGCACTTTTGTCAAAATTTCTTCTTCTTCCGGTAACTTATCGTACTTAATAAAATTAGGCCTGCGTACCGTCATGGTTTTACGGTTCAAGTCTTCTTTTTGACCTAACAAAACAGTATTGTCTTCAGGATTAATTCGAATTACATATAACGGTTCGCCAGTTGCAATTCCTAAACCCTTTCGTTGTCCGATGGTGTAGAAAGGATATCCTTCATGCTGGCCCAGAACATTACCTTTCATGTCAATTAAATCACCTCCTTTTACTTGTTTCTCTAAGCCCGGAACCTTGCGTTTCAGAAAGCCTCGGTAATCATTATCAGGCACAAAACAAATCTCGTAGCTTTCACTTTTCTTCGCTAGGTCTTCATGCCCTCTGTCCAAGGCCATTTTTCTAATTTCTGGTTTAGTGTATTTGCCAAGTGGGAAAATAGTTCTCGCCAATGCTTTTTGAGAAAGTCCCCAAAGCACATACGATTGATCCTTATTTTCATCGCGTCCCTTAGAAATTACATGTCGACCGTTTTCTTCACGCACATTGGCATAATGTCCTGTTGCTATGAATTCGCAGCCCAATTGGTCTGCTCTTCGAAGCAATGCATCCCACTTAATGTGAGTGTTGCATAAAACACAAGGATTTGGAGTTCTCCCAGCGGTATATTCACTTACAAAGTTGTCGATAATGTAATCGCCAAATTCCTCTCTTATGTCTATAATCATATGGTGAAAACCATAGTTAACTGCTAAAATACGAGCATCATTGATGTCATCTAAACTACAGCAGCCAGTTGTTTTTTTGTTGTTTCCCCCAGAAGAAGAATAGTCCCAAGTTTTCATGGTTACCCCAATCACCTCGTAACCTTCTTCATGCAAAAGCATTGCACAAACTGAACTATCTATTCCACCGCTCATCGCGACTAAAACTTTTCCCTTACTCATAATTTATCGTTCCTCTTAAATCCTCAAATTCCAATACTTCTTTTCTATTGCCACTAAACTTATCTACATCTTTCAATATGGTTTTCAAATCTTCAGGGTTTTTCAATTCCCCATTCTCATATTTCAACACCTTTTCAACGATTTGGTTTTCCCCGTAATACATCCAATCTTGATCTTTTTTACCACGCGTGTAAATCCCTTCCAAAATCTTATTCCCGTCGGTATCATAAATCACTGACATGCCATCTAATTTGCCTTTTTTAAAGTTCGACGAATCTTTAATTTTCCCACCAGTATAGAAAATACGATAAGCACCATCTTTCAAGTCATCAGTATAATTCATCTCCGCAGAAATTTCTCCGTTTAAATAATAGGTTCTCCATACCCCTACTTTCTTACCATTTTTGTAAGTGCCTTTTTCAACGATTTTGCTCTCTTCTCCAAAGGTCAACCAAGTAGAATCTTTTAATTTGTTGATGTATTTTCCTTCCGCTAACTTTTCGCCGGTTGAATAAAACATGGTAGTGAAAACAACTTTTGCTGTTCGGAATATCATTTTGGTTTGCACCTTCCCATCACCATAGTAGTAATAAAAAATACCATACGGTTTATCATTTTCGAATTGCCCTGCATAACGGACAGATCCATCATTAAAATAGCCTTTCCATTTTCCAACTTTTTGCCCTTTTGAATTTTTTTGGTTCAATTGAGATTGTTCTTGCGCTGCTAATGGCTGTGCAATAACCGCGAACAACAACAATAAAATTGAATAAAAACGGATTTTCATAGTACAAAGTTAATCATTCATTAAAAGATGTAACGCTCCTAATGTTCAAGAATTGTACCAAGCATTTCAACTCTTATTCAACAGAATCGACTACTTTTACGTTATGCAATCATTTCTAAATCAAATAGCGTGCTATTCTATTGAAAAACATGGTGATAATTTAGGCGACCTAACCATCGTTTTACCCAACAGGAGGGCTATCGTTTTTTTGAAGGAGGAGTTTAAGAAAGAGTTGAAGAAGGCAAGTTGGCTTCCTCAATTTTTCAGTTTAGAAGATTTCATTCAACAATTGGGCACCTACAATATTCTTGACCCAACTGACTTAATGTTTAAATTATACAAAGTTCACAAAGAACTTGAAGGCGCTGCAGCTGAACCCTTCGAAGAATTTTTGGGTTGGGGAAGCACGCTATTGCAAGATTTTAATGAGATTGACCGATACCTGGTAAATGCCAAGGATCTTTATGGCTTTTTAACTGAAGCAAAGGCTCTTGAAACGTGGAATTTAGAAACAAATGAGCTTACTGAATTTCAACATAAATATTTAAAATTCTGGAATAAACTTGGAGAATACTATCGCGTTTTTAGACAACATTTAACAAAAGAAGGATTTGCTTATCAAGGTTTGGGCTTTAGAAGTGTTGCAGAACAATTACAGCGTAAAGAAGAGCCAAAAAATAAATTCACAAAACTGCTTTTTGCGGGTTTTAATGCCTTGACAGAAGCAGAGAAAGTAATTATTGACTATTACATTCAAGAACAAGCTTCCGAAGTAGTTTGGGATGCTGACAAATACTATTTGAACGACAATTTCCAA
Source organism: uncultured Flavobacteriales bacterium (assembly GCA_913059105.1). Lineage (GTDB taxonomy): Bacteria > Bacteroidota > Bacteroidia > Flavobacteriales_E > Vicingaceae > NORP294. The sequence goes on along the minus strand of CAJXRL010000211.1, from coordinate 1,362 downwards.
GAAGCGGGGAATTTCCTTAGAGATCATAAAAAAAGAGCAAAGGGAGCTTTTAATTGGGTAAGTAACAACCTTTCTGCAAACGCCAAAAACATTACGATTTATGGTGTAATGGGAAATATTGGTCAGGCGAAGTTAATTGGTAACTTAATAGATTCCAACAAGGAACAAGAAACGGCAGTAGTCCTTTCTGACGAAAGTTTGTTAGTGCCTTGCTTGGAAGGTTTACCAACTGGAATTAATGCTACCAATGTTACGATGGGTTATCCTATAACAAGTGCTACCACGTACAGTTGGTTAGAGAGTTATTTGGATTTGTATTTAAAGTTCAACCAATCGAATCAAAAGAATACATTTTATCACAAAGACGTAACGGCTTTCTTACAACATAATATACAACAGCATTTCAATACATCAGTTAAAACGGAAATTGAAGGGCTAACAAAATGGATGAGTCAAGAGAAGAGCATTTTTGTTCCGCTTAGCGCATTCGAGAAATTAAATAACGCACTTGGATTTACTGCATTTGGCCTTGAAAACGATAAAGCAATGTCTTTGGCGCAAAGTATTTTAAAATTAATTCATGTGCTTCGCCTTGCGGGAAAGGAAAGCTTAGATGCTTTGAATTTAGAATGTTTAGCTGAATTGGAGAAAAGCTTTAACAGGCTGGAACGTTTGTGCAAAGAGGAAAAAGAGTTGACGACAATTGAAAACTTGGTTGAAATATTCAAACAAATTGTTAGCCAGCAGAGTATTTCGTTTGTAGGTGAACCTTTGGGTGGTTTGCAGATTATGGGAGTTTTGGAGAGTAGAACACTAGACTTTGAAAATGTAATCATTAGCAGCGTAAACGAAGGAACATTGCCTTCTGGTAAATCCCAAAATTCTTTTATACCCTTCGATATTAAACAAAAATTTGGATTGCCTTCTTATCAAGAAAAGGATGCCATTTTTGCGTATCACTTCTACCGACTGTTGCAACGAGCTAGCAATATTTCAATTTTGTACAATAGCAAATTAGACCAATTAGAAGGTGGAGAACGAAGTCGTTTTATTGAACAATTGCTGCATGAATTTGGTCGAAAGAATCCTCATTCCACAATTAAAGAAATAAATGTCTCGCCTAAACCACAAGCTAGACCTATTCAGCCCATTACCATTCCGTTAACGGAAGACATTTGTAAAAGATTAAAATACAAGCTAGAGCATAAATTATCTGCCTCTGCACTCAATTTGTATTTAGCCTGTCCCCTTAGTTTTTATTATCGTTACGTAATTGGCTTAAAAGAAGACGATGTTTTTCAAGAGAAGATTGAAGCTGTCTCTTATACACATCTCCGAGCCCACGAGACAGGCAGAAATCTC
>CAJXRL010000210.1 GCA_913059105.1 uncultured Flavobacteriales bacterium | reverse complement strand
ACGAGATTTCTGCCTGTCTCGTGGGCTCGGAGATGTGTATAAGAGACAGGCAGGGATGGTTTATAATACTTGGCCGAAAATGGGCAAGCAGTGGATTGCTGATGGCGTAACTGCTATTCAGCCTTGGTATTTGAATTTTGTTGAAGGGCTGGCAGGTGTTCAATTTGTACACCGTTACTTGGCTTATGCGGTAGTCGCGTTAATATTATTCTTGTTTTTGAAAGCAAGGAAAACGAAATTATCATCATCTCAAAAATGGGGGATGAACTCATTGGTAATAGCTGTTAGCATACAATTCATTCTAGGTGTCGTTACCTTGTTACATGCTGTTCCTGTTAGTTTGGGTCTGTTGCATCAATTGGGTGCTTTTCTCTTACTAGGATCCGTTGTTTTTAGCATGCACAGATTTAGGTTTGCGAATTAAAAATTATTGCAACGATATTAATAAATAGCTCTTTAAGTGGTTCATTAGGGCCATTCGATACATTATAGACTTCGCCTAAACTACTCAATGACTTAGTAAATTAAATCAGCTTGCCCTTCCGGAATATAGAGGAGGAATGATTTTTCTACTCGACCCAGCTTAATGTCTCAATTAAGTACTGAATATCTTGTTCAATGAAAGATTGTACAGGAGCAATAGAGTCAAAATTTGGAACTACATTAAAATATAGCGCTCCCCGAATAAAATGATTTGTGCTATCGGTTAAATAGAATTGAGAGCCTGAAGCTGTATTTCCATCTAATGTATAGAATACTCCAAATACTCTTTTGTCTTCTTTGTAAATAGATGTTTCTGCAATATCTTGTGCCTTTTCTAGGTGCTTATATACAAGCGTTCTAGCGTCCTCTAGTAAAGTAGGTAGGTTACTATCAACCTTTAAGTAGCTCATGTGCACTCTCGCTCCAAATGTTGGAAAATCGATGTTTAAAAATCGGTTATCTTCCTTTGTTCGTTGCAGATTAACCTTAGCATAATGAGGCAATTGAAACTGAAAAGGAAATGGAAGGCGATTTACCAATTTGTATTCTTTCAGTGGTAAGTCTATTCTAAAGTATCCAATCGGTTTCGGCACCTGTGCCTCTTTGCAAGCAAATAGAATTAGAAAAATTAAAGGGAATAAAAGCTTTTTCATATTACGCTTTAGTATTGTCTTTTGGTAAGGTTAACTTAATTCGTTTTACTCTTCTTTTATCCGCCGCTTCTATGGTTATTTGATAATCGTTGATGCGTAGTTTTTCGTTTTTCTTAGGAATCTTTCCAAATAACTCTAATACTAAACCTGCCATCGTTTCTGACTCCCCTTTTTCTGCTTCAAAGTCTTCTCCATCAATATCTAGTACTCGGTACATATCATTTAGAGGGGTTTTCCCTTCAAAAACATAATTGTAATCATCCAATTTAGAATAGACTAAATCTTCATCATCAAATTCATCAGAAATTTCGCCCACTATTTCTTCAAGAATATCTTCTAAACTTATAATTCCGGAACTGCCACCGTATTCATCCACTACAATAGCTAAATGAGTTTTTTTGGTTTGAAACTCCTTTAAGAGGTCATCTATTTTTTTATTTTCAGGAACAAAAAATGGTTTTCGAATTATTTTAATCCAATCGAATTCATCCTTGCTTAAATGAGGAAGAACGTCTTTAATGTATAGAACGCCTAATATATTATCGATAGATTCTTGGTGAACAGGGATTCTTGAATAGCCAGCGTCTATGATAGTTTCAATCACTTCAGAGAAACTCATTTTCTCATCTAAGCTTACAACATCAACCCTAGATGTCATAACCTGCTTAACATCTGTACTGCCAAACTTTACGATTCCTTCAAGAATTTTATGCTCTTCATTCTTTCCATTCTCGTCAGATGTAAGCTCCAATGCTTGAGATAACTCGTTTACAGAAATGTTGTGACCTCTCTTTTTTATTCTTTTGTCAATGAAATTTGTAGAATTTACAAGAATGCTGCTAACGGGTGTCAAAATTCCTCGAATGTAATAAAGGGGCTGACCCATAAACTTAGCAAGGCTCAATGGCTTTTTATTGGCATAAACCTTAGGAATTACCTCTCCAAGGAGTAACAATAAAAAGGTAACTATAACAACTTGAATAACAAATTGAGTCGTTTTGCTTAGGGAATGGTCTATGAGTAAGTCACTCAAATAAGTAGAGAGAATAACGATTGCTACATTAATGAAATTGTTGGCAATTAAAATGGTGGCTAGGAGTCTTTTTGGACGCTCCAGTAAGTTTTTTAGTATACTTAATTTACGGTTTTCATTGTCTTCAATTTCGTTTAGTTCAGCAGGGCCTAATGAGAAATAAGCAACTTCAGAACCTGAGATTAAAGCGGAACAGATTAATAAGAGTGCTACGGCAAGACTTGCGCCAATAACTGGGAGCTGCTCACCAAAAGAAAAGGCAGCTAGATTAATGTTTAAAACCTGTTGCAGGGGGTCGTCCAATTGCTACGGTATTCGTGAATATTTCAACTCTGTATTGCTCATTAATTAAAAGGGTAAATCATCTGCGTCATCAGAAGAAATATCGGCACTTCCACTATTTTTGACTGGTTCATTTGCAGCTTTTGGAGCAGGAACATCATTTCCACCAGAAGGCCTTCCGCCTAGCATTGTCATTTGGTCACCAACTACTTCTGTAGTATAACGAGTGTTCCCGTCTTTGTCTTGCCAGCTTCTTGTTTTCAATTTGCCTTCAACATAAATTTGGCTGCCTTTTCTTAAATACTTTTCAGCAATTTGAGCAAGGCCTCTCCACAAAACAACGTTGTGCCATTCAGTTTGCTCTTGACGATTTCCGTTTTTGTCTTTGTACGTTTCAGAAGTAGCAATTGAAAAGTTAGCTACTGAAGCACCATTCTCTAAATGTCGCACTTCTGGATCTTTGCCTAAGTTACCTACTAGTATTACTTTATTTACTCCTGCCATGGCTGAATAGATTTAATTTGTGCGCTAAACAAAGATAGTAAATTGGTTTCTTCCTTTAAATAATTCTCGATTAATTTCGGAATTGGTTTTTCGTTTAGCTTTCTCTTCTTTATTCGTTCGAATTTCCCTAAAATTCTTTTTAAGTTATCGCCAACATTTAGGTGATAAAATTTTGCAAATAGTATTTGATGGCTTAAAATGTGTTTTCGTTCTTGTGACACTGCTTGAATCTTAAATTCAGTGTTGTTTATTAGGGTATTAAATTCCTTATTCTTGATTAATGCATTTTCTGCTAAAGATTTGTCAGTCTCTATTAGAGGGAAGTCGTATAAGTTCTGCCAAATTCCTTTAGAATTTCTCTTGTTAACAAGAAGTTCATTATCAGACTCTATAATAAGGTAATTGAGGTACCTCTTTTTCTGTTTTAGTTTTTTTTCTTTAATTGGTAAAAGTTCGATTTGATTGTTTCTAAAAGCAACACAAGAGTCTATAAAAGGGCATGCTTCGCAGTTCGGTGATTTTGGAACGCATTGTAAAGCGCCGAATTCCATTATGGCTTGGTTGTACTCTGCGGCTCGATCTTTTGGAAGTAATTGTTGTGCAAGTTGTGCAAATTCTTTTTTACCTAGTGTAGAGTCTATTGGTGTTTTAATATTAAATAGTCGGGATAGCACTCTATATACGTTTCCATCTACGACAGCATGAGGCAAATCAAAAGCGAAAGAAGCGATAGCTGCAGCGGTGTAATCCCCAACACCTTTTAAGTCCCTAATTTCATTATAGTCGGAAGGGAATAAACCTTTGTAGTTTTTTTGAATAAATTTTGCAGCCTTGTGTAGGTTTCTTGCTCTAGAGTAATATCCTAATCCTTGCCAGTCTTTTAATACCTCTTCTTCTGAAGCTTCAGCCAAATCAATAACGCTAGGGTAATGAGAGACAAATTTTAGATAGTAATTCATGCCTTGGGCTACTCTTGTTTGTTGCAGAATTATTTCTGAAAGCCAAATTTTATAGGCGGAATTTGTGTTTCTCCATGGTAAGTCTCTTTTATTCAGACGATACCATTTGATTAATTGGGCGGTGTTAAGGGCAGATTTGTCTTTTAAATAGGTCAAGTCGTCGAAAAAATTTTAACTAAATGATTTATAGTAGGTTGAATTAAAAAAAAAGGTTATATTTGCCTGTAATGAGTTGTAAATACTTCATATAAAACCAATTAATTAATTAAACAAAACTAACAAAAGATGACAAAAGCAGACATCGTAGCAAAAATTTCAGAAAATACTGGAGTTGAAAAAGCGGCAGTATTAAACACTGTAGAAGAATTCATGAAAACTGTAAGAGGTTCACTAGAAGGTGGAGAGAACGTATACCTAAGAGGTTTCGGTTCTTTTATCACTAAGAAAAGAGCTGAAAAAACGGGTAGGAATATTTCTAAAAACACTACCATGATTATTCCTGAGCACTTTATCCCTGCATTTAAGCCTTCTAAGAGCTTTGTAAATAAAGTGAAAGCTAACGTTAAGCCATAAGCTTAATGTCAAGTAATTTAACGAAACAACTCCTGCTAGTACTAGCGGGAGTTGTTGTTTTTGGCCTTTTGTACTTTGCACCTGGTCAAAAATCGGAGATTGTAGAAAATAATGATTCTGTGGAAATAGAAGAGAGCCATGAAGGACATAATCATGCAGAAGGGGAAGGGCACGGTCATGATCATGAAGGTGAATTTGAAGACCGCTTAGATGATTTAGATAAAGAATTTATTGCTGGCCTAGAAAAGAGAGCTGAGCAAGTTGCTGATTTGGATACTAAATTGAATTTGTTTGATTCTTTAATAACATTCAGCATTAAAAAGAATGTGCCACCG
>CAJXRL010000209.1 GCA_913059105.1 uncultured Flavobacteriales bacterium | reverse complement strand
GATCTACACAGAGTAGATCGTCGGCAGCGTCAGATGTGTATAAGAGACAGCAGTGTATGAAAAGAGTTTAGAAAATTTTGAAGGTCAGTTTTCTGAGGATTTTGATCTGTCAAAATATGATTCAGGTACTTACTTTTTTAACCTAACATCAAAAGGACAAAATTTGACTAAAAAAATTATAATGCAGTAAATTTTAGAGTACCAATTATTTCAAAGAAAGCCTTGCTACTCGAAATCTTCGAAGAGCAAGGCTTTTTTATTTCTATAAAATTGTAATTGCGTGTTAAACTGCAGTTGAGAAAGGCTAGTTGGTTAAACCAAAAATGATAGCCACCACTCCTACAACAGTGCAATACATAGCGAAGTACTTTAATTTGCTTTTGCGTACTAATTTAATCATTAAGGTACAGGCAAATAGACCGGAGACAAAAGCAGCCAAAAACCCTATAAGCATAGGAGCGAAATTGGCTGATTCGATACTTATTTCACCGCCTAGAATGTCTTTTGCCACTTTGCCAAGTATTAATGGCACAACCATTAAGAATGAGAACCGAGCAGCTTTGCTTTTGTCATTGCCTAACATTACTGAAGTAGAAATTGTCGCGCCAGACCTTGAGATTCCCGGAAGCATTGCAATTGCTTGAGAAATTCCAATAACCAATGCATTCGAAAAGCTTACATTTTTTGAGGTTTTTTTACTAAAATCGGCCAATAGCAGTAAGACGGCAGTAACCAAAAGCATAGCGCCAACAAAAAGCACGTTGCCTCCAAAAAGTTTTTCCAACTCCTCTTCATAAAAAAGACCTATGAAAGTAGCCGGTAACATAGATAGAATAATCTTTAAAGAAAATTGTAATTCTTCGTTCCAATTGAACTGAAACAAACCTTTTAAAATGACCCATATGTCTTTTCTAAAAATTACAATGGTGCTTAGCGCAGTTGCAAAATGAAGAATTACGGTAAATAGTAAACTGTCTTTTGGAAGAGATTCATCGCCGAGAATGGCTTTGGCAATTTCTAAATGGCCACTTGAAGAAACCGGTAAAAATTCAGTTAGTCCCTGAATTATACCTAAAATAATTGCATCAATAATATCCATCTTAGTTGTTTGGGTAAACCTTTAATGCTTCCGTTAAACAACGAACCGCTTTTTTTAATTTTTCTTTTTCTAAAACATAGGCAAGTCGTACTTCATTTTTGCCTTCTCCAGGAGTAGAGTAGAAGCCACTTGCGGGAGCCATCATAACTGTCTCGCCTTCTAGTTCAAACTCTTCCAACATCCATTGGCAAAATTTATCTGAATCTTTAACAGGCAATTGAGCTACGGCATAAAATGCACCGCCTGGTTTTGGGCAAAAAACTCCGTCAATTGAATTCAGTCCATCTACCAAAATATCTCTTCGTTCTACATACTCTTTACTTACCTTTTCAAAGTATGAATCTGGAGTTTGTAATGCTGCTTCACCTGCAATTTGGCCTAACAAAGGTGGGCTAAGTCTAGCCTGAGCTAATTTTAAAGCTGCTTTCATTAATTCTTCATTTCTCGAAATCATAGCACCAATTCGAACGCCACACATGCTGTATCGTTTCGAGACTGAATCAATAACAACAACGTTGTTTTCAATTCCTTCTAAGTTTAGTAAGGAATGGTGCTCTTTGCCATCGTAACAAAACTCACGATATACTTCATCGGCAAACAAATACAAATCGTGTTTTTTAACGATGTCTCTCAGCTTGTTTAATTCTTCTTGAGAATATAAATAACCGGTTGGGTTTCCGGGGTTGCAAATTAGAATTGCTTTCGTTTTTGACGTAATGTTTTTCTCAAATTCTTCAATTTTTGGCAAAGCAAAACCACTTTCAATTTCAGAACTAATTGGTACCACAGTAACGCCAGTTGCTTCAGCAAAACCATTGTAGTTGGCATAAAATGGCTCAGGAATAATTACTTCGTCTCCTAGATTTAAGCAAGTTGTAAAAGCAAAAGCTAATGCTTCTGAACCACCTGTTGTTACCATAACATCTTCAAAGGTGATGCCTTTACTAATGTTGTCATAGTATTTGGCAAGTCCTTTTCGGTACGATTCGTTTCCTGCAGAATGACTGTAGGCATATACATCCATTGAAATGTTTTTCACTGCATCTAAAGCCACTTTTGGTGTCTCAATATCAGGTTGTCCAATGTTTAAATGAATTACTCCAACTCCTTTGTTTCTAGCTTTTTCGGCAAAGGGAACCAACTTTCTAATTGGCGATTCGGGCATATTTAACCCTCGTTCTGAAATCTTAGGCATATTCTGTTTTTTAGAACCGCGAAGTTGAGAGAAAATATGGGAATTTCAAAAGCTAAATTTTTGATGAATGGTAACATCCGATTGATTGGTTCGTTTTATTTTCGCCAAATCAAATTAAACCAATGAGAACCTTACTTTTTGCCATGCTTTTTATGGCACATCTTTTCACATTTACACAAGAGTTAACCCAAACTATTCGCGGTAGAGTAATTGATAATGAGTCGGAAATGAGTTTGCCGGGTGCTGCAGTAATTGTTACGTCAGTATTGCCGGTAAAAGGCGTGTCAACCGATTTTGACGGATACTTTGTGATTAAAAATGTACCCATAGGGCGGCATAATTTAAAAGTGAAATTTTTGGGATATGAGGAGATTAAGTTGCCAAACATTTTAGTTGGTTCAGCAAAAGAGGTGGTATTGAACATCTCAATGACTGAATCTTATGAAAATATCGAAGAAGTAATTGTTATTGCAAAACGTAAAAAAGCAGAAACCAACAATGAAATGGCTACGGTTAGTTCTAGATCTTTTTCAACTGAAGAAACAAGTCGTTATGCAGCATCTGTCGACGACCCAGCTCGGATGGCACAATCATATGCTGGTGTTAGTTCAACTGATGATTTGTCGAACGAAATTATTGTAAGAGGAAATTCACCTTTAGGATTGTTATGGCGAATTAATGGAATTGAAGTACCTAGCCCAAACCATTTTAGTGAAGAAGGTGCATCTGGAGGTGGAATCTCTGCCTTAAGTATAAATATGTTAGATAATTCAGATTTTTTCACAGGCGCTTTTCCTGCAGAATATGGAAATGCAACTTCAGGAGTGTTTGATGTAAAACTTAGAAACGGAAATTCAAATAAACAAGAGTATGTATTTCAATTGGGTGTTTTAGGAACCGATATAGCATTGGAAGGCCCACTAAAAAAGGGCTCCAACGCCTCGTATTTGATTAATTATAGATATTCTACATTGGGACTATTAACAGGACTAGGCATTATAGATTTAGGAGGAGATAATAATATTTTTCAAGACCTGGCTTTTCAATTTAACGTACCTACTCAAAAAGCAGGAGTTTTTAAACTGTTTGCATTGGGAGGTTTAAGCAATGGGGAGTCCTCAGTAAATGAAGCTGAAATTAAAGCTGATCCAAAAGGGGAGTATTACGACGATAACTACAATTCTAACGTAGGAGTAATTGGATTGTCGAATCAATTGTTTTTTGGTGAGAAGGCTTATTTGAAAACGACTTTATCTTATTCGGCTCAAAACATTGGCTTCACTGAGCGATTGATCAACAATTTTACGCTGCAAAGAGATCAATTGTACAACGACAGATTTGTGAATGAGAGTTATCGGGCGAATAGTTTTCTAAATTATAAATTCAATGTAAAGCATACCTTGAGGATCGGTGGGACCTATAGTAAATTGGGATACAACCTTTTTGCTGAAGGAGATGATGATTTTGGTCAAAATGTGACCTATATAGATCAATCTGGAAGTACAGACCAACTGCAGCAATATGCTCAATGGAAATACCGCTTTCATGAAAAATGGACGTTAAACACTGGTTATCACTACTTGTATTTTAATTTGAATGGTAACCAGAGTTTTGAACCAAGGTTGGGGTTAAAATATAAGATAGACGATGTACAAAGCCTAAGTGCGGGTTTTGGCTTGCACAGCAGAATTGCGCCCTTGAGTTTTTACAATTCTGAAATTGAAGACGATGATGGAAGTTTTTCAAAAGCAAATAAGAATCTAGAATTTACGAAAGCATTGCATTATGTTATTGGTTACGATCGGCAACTGGCCGAAGAGTTGAGGGTGAAAATTGAAGTGTACTATCAAGATTTGTATGATGTCCCAGTTTCGCCCGATTCTAATTCGACAGGTTCCGGAGTAAATTTTTCTTACGGTATTAATAATACAAGGGTAATTGCAGAAGGAACTTCACAGAACGTTGGTTTGGAATTTACGTTAGAGAAATTTTTTAGCAATAATTATTACTATTTATTTACTGCTTCTATTTTCAATTCAAAGTATCAAATGCCCGATGGGAGGGAGTTTAATACTCGATTTAATTCCAATTATCGCTTGACCCTTTTGGGTGGGAAAGAGTTCCCGATGGGAAAAAATGATAATAATCTATTGGCTTTAAATGGCCGTTTTATTTGGGCAGGAGGAAATAGGGTGACTCCTATTGATGAGAATGCTTCTCGTTTAGAGCAAGAAACGGTTTTTATTGAAGCTCGTGCTTATGAAGATCAAGTTCCTGCATATTGGAGAGGAGATGTTACGGTTAGCTATAGAATTAACAAAGAAAAAGTAGCACACATCATTTCTTTGCAAATCCAAAATGTGACCAACCGAGAGAATGTTGCAGGCTATTATTTTGATACTAACGAACAAGAGGTATTACCATCTACGCAATTTGGTTTAATTCCAATATTGAAATATAGATTGGAGTTTTAGTGCTCAGTATAAAATCTGTCTCTTATACACATCTCCGAGCCCACGAGACAGGCAGAAAT
>CAJXRL010000208.1 GCA_913059105.1 uncultured Flavobacteriales bacterium | reverse complement strand
GAGATTTCTGCCTGTCTCGTGGGCTCGGAGATGTGTATAAGAGACAGTTCTTGATCCGTTCTCGAACTTGCGGCCAAAAATTTTCTGGATTACATGCGTATTGGTGTAAATTTTCAAAAGGATTTTCTACAACACTAGTTTCAGATTCCGATTCAATAATGCTGGCGACATCTTTACTTAAGGAGTTGCTCCAAAATTGATCAAATGATTTTTTTACTTCTCTTGTTTCTTTGCCAATCAGCAGAATATCTCTGTCTCTGAAATTATATTCGTGGTCGTAATCAAAATATTCATCTGCAATATTTCTACCTCCGGTGATTACAACTTTATCGTCAACAATAAGTGTTTTGTTGTGCATGCGCTGATTAGCACCCCTAAAGTCTGTTGCAAACTTTCCAATTTTTTGAAAGATGTTTTTACCCAAGTTAACTCCGGGATTGTAGATTTTAACGGATATGTTTTTGTGCGAATTAAAAACTAGAATATCTTCAATGTCGGCATCCACCATAATGTCATCTACTAAAATTCGAACTTTTATTCCTCGGTCAGCGGCTCTAACCAAATAGTCGCAAGCTATCAGGCCAACGTTGTCGATCGAAAAAATGAAATACTGTATGTCAATGGTCTTCTCAGCATACTCGCTTAACCAAGCTCTAGCGACCATGGAGCCACTTCCATCTTCCAAGACATAAACGCCTGTTTTTTCTTGCATGAGTTCACTCATGCCTTGTAATTCTTTTGACAGTGAAATACTATCGTTTCGAAGAATACTAGCGCAGAAATCTTGTTCTGGTACTGCCTTTTCATTTTGCTTACAGGAGATAAAGAGCAGGCTAAAAATGACACAATAAATGATCTGTTTCATTAATAAATTCATAAGTGAAGTAGAAGCAAGGTGGATTTATTAATAAATCGTTGTGTTTTCTTCAATAACATTTTTTAAATTATTGAGATTTTCATCTTCTTGTGCTTTCATCGCACCTGTCATAAATGAAACCATAGACTTTGCAAATATTCCATTTCCGGAGGTAGTCGATATAGTATGAATCCTTGTTTTTCCGTCCTCTTCTTTCATAGATAACTTATAATGCATGTTCATAAAACCCATTGTGAATGTCATAGCAATATGATCATTAGGAACAAGTTCGGTTATGGTTTCCTGCATTAGCATTTCTTGTCCATTCTCAACAACATAAATGTTAGAAACAGCTCCAATTGTATTTGCTGTGCCTTCTACCAGTTCTATTTTCTTTATGGATTTTAACCAATCTGTTACCTTCGATTCATCAGATACTACTGACCAGGCTTCTTCAATCGATTTGTTAACTGAAATTTGGCTTTCATACGTGATGGAAGGAGTTAAGAATCCTTTACCAAAAAAGAACACTGTCAATACTATTATTAATAACAGAATAATCTTTAAATACTTCATAACTATAGGTTTAATATCGAAAATTGCAGTTTTTTTTTGTGTTTTATTTATTTTCAAAATAAATCTTCATGGGTTGAAAATAGTGTTCTACCCAACCTTTCTTGTAATGTTCGCCACTTTCTGGGACCTTTGTATGCTGCAAAATTAGCTCAGTTTTACCGTTGTTTTCTGTAAACACTAATTCAATTTGGGAGTCTTGTTCATTTTCTTCAAATTGAGTAGTTCTCCACGATTGAACAATTCTTTTATTTTCATCGAGCGTTATATTTTTTCCTGAAATATAGCCATCCCAGGCAGAGTAGTTCTTTCCTATCTCGTTAGAGGCCATTGCTTCTCCACCAGTCATACTTGAATGACCATCGCTGTTTAGCCAAGCATCGTATATTTCTTTTGCTGAGGCTACAATTGTTGTTTTTAAAGTAAAATCCATAAGTAGATGATTCGTTGTGTCATGTCTAAAGATAAAAAAAAATCTAAAGTGATAAAATTTGAATTAATCTGATTGTTCTTCTCTGGATAACAATCAATGAGAATTTCACTTAATTGTCAGTATGTTAACTTATAATTTCAAGCGGTAAAAAGCAGTTATTTTAAATAACCAACTGTCTGAAAAATCTGTATTCAGTTGTTTACGATTGTCGCCAAAATAGGCTAGTGGAAGAGCAAACGAGACTTTATCATCATATATGCGATAGGATCTGCCAACCGATCTTCCAACTCCTACTTGGAAATTTATTCCGTTGTCCATTCCATATTGAAAATAAGAGTATACGTCATTTATAGATCGTTGTACATAACGTTCCTTCTCAACTTCGATGGGTGTATTCAAATTATAGGTTCGCACTTGGCCTTTAAAGGTCAGTCCAAATCGAAAGTGTTCGGTAATGGAATAGTTCAAGTCTACTGCAACAGGAAGCAAGACTTTAGCTTCTAGTTTTTCAGAAGAGCTTAAGTAATAAAAACCGAAAAGCGGCACAAGAACTGGTCCTAGTAATTCACTATTGGTGTAAATACCAATTTTGTAATTTAAATGATCGGACTTTTTGTATTTCATAAGCACCACTGCACCCAGTTGAAAATCTCGATTTGATAGCTCTTTAAAATCAGAAGAAATTTTAGGCAAAATCAAGTAGGTACCGCTCCATTTGTCGCTATGTTTCACATTTGCCCCCAATTTTAAGGTGGTGCCGGTTAGTGATTCTTCATTTCGGCCGGGATTAAATGAAGAAGTCGCCATTTCGTAGGTTAGTCCAGTGAGAATTGCAAAATTATCATTCAGCGGCAAGGGAATCGTCAAATTCCCGTTCATCTCATTTAACGAAGTACTGACGTCTGAAGTATCAAACTTGTTTTGTGGAGTAATGGAGAAGTCAACCTTAAAAAGGTCAATGTAGTTTTGCCCACTTACTGCTATGGAACAGATGCATAGAATGTGAATTAGCAGTATTTTTTTCAATTGTTCTCGTAAAATATTGATTTGCCTAAACGTAAGAAGGATAAATATAATACTTTCTCAAGAAGTAATTTGAACTATGGAACCTTTAATTACTATGAAAAAGCTATCCTAAAGTGATAGCAATAACAATAATAGTGAGTAACAGTAAGAAGAGAACCAAAGTTCCAATTGAGACACCTACTATTGCCATCCACTTGCCTTTGTATTTTTCAGGATACTCACTAAACTGATTTAATGCTAGTACACCTAATAATAACCCTAAAGGAGAAAGGAATAAAGTCACAGAAAATAGCAGTGAAAGCAAAGCTAGTATATTTATTTTGCGCGATTCATCGGTATTAGAAGTATCATTTTTTGTCTTACTAAACAGTTTGTCAATCGCGTTATTTATTTTAGTTTTTACAGTAAGAGGTTTGTATTGCGATTCTAATATGCTGTTTTTATCGTCTAAAACAGCTATGGGATGAGTTTCTAGAATGACATTTTCGTCCAGTGAGGTGGACAAGGTTTTTAATGACTCTATTTCCTCGTCACTATATTCATATGGTTTCTTTTCTGCTCTAGATGTGCTATCTGAAAGTGACGTTTCAACTTTTGATTCTTTAGTCTGCTCAAGCCTCTTTCTTTGAAAATTGTTTTTAGCAGCAGATGATTCTATATGGAATCCTTTTGTATATCGTCTTTTTTCTATGGTGCATGATGAGAAAAAAATAGACACAAAGAAGCTAATGATTGAAATCTGAAAGATGATCCTCATTTTTCGACTAATAAATAAATTTGAGCAATTCATACTTGTTTTCCGTATTAATAGAAATGTATTAATAACAAAGGTTAACCATTTGATATTAAAAATTGTACCAATATACAGAAAAAATGAAAGGATAAATTAATTTGGAATTAATTTTGCTCGCTCAACTTTACAACTTCTTGAAGCCAATCTGACCAAATTATTCTTTGAGCTTCAATATCGTCTGGGTACGGACCAGATACAAAGTGCAATTGCGCGGTATTATTTTCTGTGTTTTCCGACACTAGTATTTTCTCTGAAAAACGAGATCCATTATTATCGTAATCAATTTGTAAATAAAGGCTTCCCCAAACTGTAGTAACAATTCCCTTAGCCTTTACGCCAAAAGACTCTAAATTTAAGTGAACTTCTGATTGATCGGTCCAATCAGATTCAAAAAAACTTTTCTTAAAAAATTTTTCTCCTAAATCTTTGGCATAAGCTGTTTGGGTAATAGCCTTCCAAATTTTTGCTTTAGATGAGTTTAATTCAGTTTTTACGTAAACAAATGGACTTGGTCCAATTTTGTCCACCTTATTGTCGGAAAGGAAGACAACTTCGTCCAACCAAGCAGTTCCATTTCCACCATTTGCATATCGAAAGCCAACTACCGAATCATTTTCAACAGCTACTGCCTGAATAATGATTATTAATTCATGCATTTCAGAACGGTTAGAATAGATGCTAGCGACCCTTGGCAACTTCATTTCTATAGGCTTGGCGTTGGGGTATTCATTTGAGTCAAAAAACATGAGCGAAGAACCGTTCCTTGTTTCTTCTTTTGTTGGCAAGCGGTTTAAAACCATTGGAATTTTGGCTAACTCCTGAATGTCCATAGGAGGGAACCCTCCAAGATTATCAGGACAATACCATCCACCGTATTGGTGTGGTTCTCTGTGCTGTGATTCCGTTTTTTCTGTAGCTTCAACCGTAGGTTCAATTTTGGTTTCTTCTACCTTGTTTTGGCCACAAGAAGAAGTGAAGAAGAATGTGGTTATTAAAAAGGATAGGGCAATTTTCTCTTTTAACATAGCTTTATTATTTGGGTGTTTGTATAATTGATTGGTGGTACTTATTTACCTTCTGAACATAATTCTTTTACAAGAATAATATCTGTCTCTTATACACATCTGACGCTGCCGACGATCTACTCTGTGTA
>CAJXRL010000207.1 GCA_913059105.1 uncultured Flavobacteriales bacterium | reverse complement strand
GATTTCTGCCTGTCTCGTGGGCTCGGAGATGTGTATAAGAGACAGTTATTACAGAATGGAAAAATTGTAAAGATTGAAGAACATATTACTGCGAATGGAATAAAAGAGATTAAGAAAGACGGACTGCATGTTTCAGCTGGTTGGATTGATTTACAAACAAACATTCAGGACCCAGGATTTGAACATAAAGAGGATATTGAATCAGCTTCAAATGCTGCCGCTGCAGGTGGTTTTACTAGAATTGTAGTTTCACCATTAAGTGAACCTGTAAGAGATTCGAAATCACAGCTACAGTACCTCAAAAATCATTCTTCACCAGCCGTTGACATTTTACCTTTAGGAGCATTAAGTAAAGGGGCTAATGGTAAAGAATTAGCAGAATTGTTTGACTTAAAAGAAGCCGGAGCGGTTGGGTTTTCTGATGGCAAAAGATCTGTTAAAAACCCAAATGTTTTAAATAGAGCACTACTTTATTCACAAGCTTTTGATGGAGTTGTTTTCAATTTCCCGCATACCAATGAAGTTGCCTATCAAGGAGTAATGAATGAAGGTGAAACGAGCACAAATTTAGGATTGAAAGGTATTCCAGAATTAGCTGAATCATTAATGGTAGCTCGTGACCTTAATGTATTGGAATACACAGGCGGAAAACTTCATTTCAATTGCATTTCTACTTCGAAATCAATTGAATTAATAGCCAAGGCAAAGAAGGACGGATTGAATGTAACTTGTGACTTAGCTTCTTACAATTTACTTTTAGATGAAACAGAGCTGAATGATTTTGATACTAGATTTAAAACCTTACCTCCTCTCCGATCTAAGAATACCATCAAATCCTTAATAAAGGGAATTAAGAATGGTACGATAGACGCTATTAGTTCAGACCATACTCCAGAAGATGTTGAAGAAAAGATGAAAGAATTTGATCATGCCGCTTTCGGCATAATTAATCTACAAACTTCTTTTGCAGCAGCCAGTACAGCTTTGAACAACTTTTTATCTATTGATGAGATTATTCCTTTATTCACATCTGGTCCTGCAAATATATTGGGACTTCGAATAGAGAAAATTGAAGAGGGTGAGAAAGCTGAACTTACCCTATTTCAACCTAACCATGAGTTCATTTTTACGAAAGACATGGTGCTGTCAAAATCAAAAAACTCTCCTTTTTTCAATAGACAACTAAGAGGAACTATCATAGGAATTGTAAATGGTAGCAAGGTAGTATTGAATTAAATTCGATGCTTCAGTTTCTCTAATTATTAAAAGCTCGAAGTACATTGTACTTGAGAGCCATAGCTATACTCAGCAATCACTGATCGTGATTTCTGCCTTTTATCTGTTTCTTCTGATAAGCATCTTCAGCTTCTTTTTGCTCTTTAGCCAATTGCTCTTCATTCACTTCTCCTATATTGTCTAAGTCTGGTTGACCAGCGTTCACCCATGCAGTATACCAAATGCAACCAATCATTACAATAGCTTTTCTCATTCTACCCTCAACCATATCTCCCATTCTATTGGTATACGCTAGTGCAAATTGTTGAGAATATTGCCTTACTGTGCTCTTTCCTCTTGTCTCAAAAGCATATTTCTGATCAGATGGAATTTTTTGAGTTAAATCCTTTTCTATAAAAAATACAGAATCCAAGTAAGAATGACTTTCTTCAACTACATCCCAAATTGCATGAATTGGTTTATCAATGTATTCCGCTCTTCCGACCAAGTAATCGTATTCATCTGCCGTGAGCTCTGGTATTCGAGACTCCCAAAGACCATGAATTCCTTTTTGATCTGTTAATTGACCGTTGTAGTTTTCAGTGGTATGCAATGGGACATGAGCATCTGCAATGTAATGGCCAATATCTGCAGAAGTAGACAAGATCCTGTTTACATCTCTGCTTTCAAAAGCTTTAGTTAGCCAATTGGTCATTCGAGCAACGTGCCAAGGAACTATGCCATATGCTTGTAACGTATCTTCTGTAAACTTTTCTACTGCATCAAACCAGTACCTAGGCATAATGTCAAAAGGATTTCCGCCTGCTTTAGCATAATGATCAATATCTATATAGTGCCTTGGTGCTTCATTCTTTGAAGCATATCTGCGCTTGTCAGGGTCAACCGCATGAGCTGTTACAAATTCAATGTTTTTTTTATAAAAGCCGACCATTTCCGGTGGTAAAGTGAAAACCGCCATCCTATTAATTCTACGGTGACCATAAAAACCCCAAGATTGGCTAACAAGCATTACTGCAATCATTACAATACTAGACCACCAAAGTCTTTTCATGATTTTTACACTTTTAATCCAACTCCGTCAAAAACAGGAACCAAATCAGTTTTATCAATTTGAAGACAGTAGTCGATATCTTTCTCCAAATTTAATCGTTGTAAACGACGTCTATGCGAAGAGTCTTTTAAGAACTCATTGAGATTTCCCTTTGCAGCTTTATACATTTGCTTGGCTGCAATTGAAGAATCCGCAATTCCTGTAAACACCTCACTACCTTCAAAATAATCAACCACAGCACCTGCAAAAAGAGAATCTTCTAAATTGTACCTTCCTTTCCATCCAGCACAAAGTAAGATAACATCTTTATTCTCTTTTGCTAAATATTGACAAACTGCTGTTAGGTTTAAGAATGAACCAATAATTATTTTTTCCGCCGATTTAGCTTTTTCAATCGCTTGGGTTCCATTAGTTGTGCTTAGCACAACGTCTTTCCCTTTTAATTCAGGATTCATGTAACTGAAAGGAGAATTCCCAATATCAAACCCTTCTACAATTTCACCATGTCGCTCAGCAGCAGCTACGTAACCTTTGGCTTGATAAGCTCTTGCTTCTTGAATTGTAGCCACCGGAATTATTTGATTTATTCCTTCCTGAAAAGCGGTACAAATAGCAGATGTTGCTCTAAAAACATCAATTACGACAACAACGCATTCTTTTTTAGTATAGTAAACCGGAAAAAGGTCTGGCGAATAACAGACCTCTAGCTTTCGTTGAAATTCATTCTCAGTAGTCTCCATTATTTTACAAATGGAAGTTTTACTATTTCTGCTTTTAATTGACGACCTCTTATTTCAACAAATATTTCTGTCCCAATTTTTGAAAGTGCTTTGGTAACATACCCCATTCCTATTCCCACTTTTAACGAAGGTGAAGATGTTCCCGAAGTAACTATTCCAATAGAATTACCTTCTGAATCATTTAGTTGGTATTCTTTTCTCGGAATACCTCTATCAATCATTTTAAAGCCAACTAATTTCCTTGTAATTCCTTCTTCTTTCTGTTTAAGAAACAACTCATGATCTACAAAGTCTTTGGTGAATTTTGTAATCCAACCTAAACCTGCTTCAATTGGCGAAGTTGTATCGTCAATATCATTTCCATATAAACAAAAGCCTTTTTCCAATCGTAAAGTATCTCTTGACCCAAGACCTGCTGGCATAATATCAAATGGTTTTCCAGCTTCCATCACGGCAGCCCAAATTTTCTCAGCATCTTCGTTATCAAAATAAATCTCAAATCCTCCTGAACCGGTATAACCAGTTGCAGAAACCAAAACATTACCAACACCTGCAAATTTTCCTTTTTCGAAGGTATAATAAACCATTTCGGCTAAATTAATTTCCGTAAGGATTTGCATCGCTTCAGCCGCCTTAGGTCCTTGAATTGCTAATAAAGTTGTACGATCTGAAATATCTTGCAATTCAGCTTTGAAATTATTGTTCTTTTGAATCCAATCCCAATCTTTCTGAATATTTGATGCATTAACCACCAACATATAAACTTCTTCCCCTAATTTGTAAATCAATAAATCATCTACAATACCGCCTTTCCCATTTGGCATACAAGAATATTGAACTTTACCAATCTCCAACTTAGAAGCATCATTTGTGCTTATTCGTTGTATCAAATCTAGTGCCTCGGAACCTCGAACTATGAATTCTCCCATATGAGAAACATCGAATACTCCTACTCCGCTTCTTACAGCTACATGTTCGTGAGTTACACCAGTATATTGAAGTGGCATGTTATAACCTGCAAATGGAACCATTTTGGCCCCTAATTCTATATGTACATTATTTAAAGCAATCTCTTTCATATCAATCAATTATTTCTTTCAAATATTTTAAATACAAACTTTTTGTAGCATTGACGGAGAATTTTTCCTCAACTGTAGCCCGACCTGCTCGTCCTATTTGCAAACGTAATTCTTTATTCTCAATCAACACCGATAATTGATTATACCAATCATTTTCTGAAGCCGCTAAAAATCCATTTTCCCCATGAGTAACAATAGAATTATTGACGCCTACCGGAGACATAACAGTAGCAGATTCCATTGCCATGTATTGTAAGCCTTTAAACCCGCATTTACCCCTGCTCCACTGATCATCAGTTAACGGCATAATTCCAATGTCAATTTCTTCCAGCTGTTCAATCTCCGTTTCTTTCCTCCATTTTTCATTTTTCAATTCTAACCCTTCAGCTTTCCAAGGTTTATCGCAAATTACCTTAATGTATATTTTTTCTCCATATTTATCAGCTAATTTTTGAAAGACAGGTTTTACCATTTCTAAATACTTTCGAGTGGTTTCTGTACCTGTCCAGCCAATGCAAATTCGTTCAGAGGCATTCTCTTTTTTTCTCTTATGATAATTTGTATCAATGGTGGTAGGGATAATTTTCACATTAGAGCAATACCCTAAAGCATAATCAGCTAAGTACTGATTTCCCGCAAAAATCATGTCCGCGAAAGCAATAATTTTTTCAGTTTTTCCAGGTTTTTTCAAAAGTTGAAGCGCCTTATTTCCAGACGAAACATTCGGCAAC
>CAJXRL010000206.1 GCA_913059105.1 uncultured Flavobacteriales bacterium | reverse complement strand
GTTAAAATACTGTGAAAAATAAAATCAAAAACTTAATTTTTGATTCAAATAAAGGGAAGATCAAGCTCAACGAACGAGCTTCGATCTTCTTTTTTTGTTTGGTGTTGGCCACGTTTTTTTGGTTTTTATCTTCTCTCTCTAAAGAATACACTACCAATTTAACAATACCTTTAGAATATACATCATTCAATAAGGGATTCATATTGTTAGAAGAACCAATAGACTATATTGAAATTCAGGTTTCGGGCAATGGTTTTGAATTGCTTGGAGAACAAATGAGCCTGAATAGAAATAGCTTGAAAGTTAATTTAGGGGAGGCAATGAAATTGGGAAAAAATCGATTTGGGATTCCTACTTCAAAACTAAAAAATAAGATATATCAATATTTAGATAAGGATATTCGTTTTGAACGAATCACTTCAGATTCCATTCTTTTCAAGACAGACAAAAGAGTAATTAGAAAGCTGAAAGTTATTCCTGATGTAGACCTTTCGTTTGAGAGTAGCTATAATTTAATGGGAAAAATAACTGTCAATCCAATTATAGTAGAGGTTTCAGGCCCAGAGGGTCAATTAGATTCTTTGCAGTTTATAACAACAGATAAATTAAAATTTGATGACGTAAATGATTCCTTAACTCTAACGTATAATTTTGCAAAAGATGAGCGCTTTAAATCATTAGACATCGTTCCGGAACAAATTTCTATTTTAGTTCCGGTAGATAAGTTTACAGAGAAGTCTTTTGAAATTCCTATTAGTTGGAGTAAAGATATTTCGATTCGTACTTTTCCAAATAAGGTGAAGGTAGTATTTCTGGTTCCTCTTACTAACTATGAGCAGTTAATGGAGCAAGACATAGCTGCTATAGTAAATTTAGAAGATGGGTTTCAGAACAAGAAAAAATTGAAGGTGAACATTGATGGAATACCAGACTTTGCGAAACTACTTCGGATTGAACCAGAAAAAATTGAATTTATCATTAAACAATAGATCATGCTTAAGGTTGGAATAACAGGCGGAATAGGTAGTGGCAAGTCCACAGTATGTAATGTTCTAAAAAACTTAGGAGTTCCTGTGTTTACTTCAGATGATGTAGCTAAAAAACTATTGAATAGCGATGATTACCTAAAAAATGAAATCAAGAAGACTTTTGACAGTGACATGTACACTTCAACAGATAGGATAGATCGTGAACGGATGGCAAAGTTAGTTTTCAATAATCCGGATGATTTAAAGAGGCTAAACGAATTAGTTCATCCAAGAGTGAAAGCCGAATTTGATAATTGGTGCAGAAAGAATGAAAAAAAGCCATATGTGGTTAAAGAAGCCGCAATATTGTTTGAAACTGGTCAGCACAAAGAGTTAGACAAAATGGTAACTGTGTTTTGCCCACGGGAAGAACGGATTCGTCGATTAATTTCAAGAGATACTAATGCGACACAGGAATCAATTGAAAAGCGAATGATTCATCAGTTTTCAGACGCAGAACGAAATGCCTTGGCGGATTACATTATTCTTAATGATGGTAAGGAGGATTTGCTTCCTCAAGTAATGGAATTACACGAATTACTTTTAAACCAATACACAAAGATTAAGGCCCTTTTCTAATCGTCTAATTCTCCAACGCCTTGTCTAATAATTTCAGCATAACCGCTTGTTAAATCTACTACGGTTGAGGCTTCGTTATTGCCATAACCGCCATCAATTACCAAGTCTACTTGGTCTTGATATTTCTCATAAATCAATTCAGGATCAGTAGTGTACTCTAAAACTTCATCGTCGTCATGAACAGAGGTAGAAATGATAGGATTACCGAAGTTTTCCACAATTGATCTGCAGATTGCATTGTCTGGAATTCGAATTCCAAGGGTGCGTTTTTTGTTCTTGAATAGTTTTGGGATACTATTATTTGCTTCAAGTATAAATGTAAAGGCACCGGGTAAATTACGTTTTAACAACTTAAAGGTACCCGAATCAAATTGTTTGGTATACTCCGAAATGTGGCTGAGGTCGTAAAATACAAAAGAGAAATCTGCTTTTTCAACCTTGAGGCTTTTGATTTTTGCAACTCTTTCTATTGCCGAACGGTTGTTTATATCACAACCAATAGCGTAAATAGTGTCTGTAGGATAAATAATAACCCCTCCAGCTTGAAGGCATTCTGAAATGCGCTTCAAGTCTTTGGGGTTAGTGTTGTTATCGTAAAGCTTTAGTAGCATTTACTTGTTCGTTTTTGCGTGATCCTCTAAAAATTTAGCTAAACCTATGTCTGTTAATGGGTGATTTAACAATGCAGTAATTGCACTTAATGGTCCAGTCATTACATCAGCACCAATTTTAGCACAGTCAATAATATGCATAGGGTGACGAATCGACGCTGCAAGTATCTCTGTTTCGTAGAAATAATTGTCATAAATTGTTCTTATTTCATCTATCAGGTTTAATCCATCAGTAGAAACATCATCCAACCTTCCTAAAAATGGAGAAACATAAGTAGCTCCAGCTTTTGCAGCCAATAAAGCCTGTCCTGCACTAAATATTAATGTGCAATTTGTTCTAATTCCTTTAGTTGTAAAGTACTTGATTGCTTTAATGCCTTCCTTAATAATTGGAACTTTCACAACAATTTGCTCATGAAGTGCAGCTAAAGCTTCTCCTTCTCTCACCATGCCTTCAAAGTCAGTTGAAATAACCTCTGCACTTACATCACCATCTACAATATTGCAAATATCTATGTAGTGTTGCTTCACTTTTGCGTCACCACTAATTCCTTCTTTAGCCATTAATGAAGGATTGGTTGTTACACCATCTAGTATACCCATATCTTGAGCTTCTCTAATTTGTTCTAGATTGGCAGTGTCAATAAAAAATTTCATTCAATTGTTATTTTAAGTTTGTGCGAAGTTAAATAGGGTAGAAGGTACTTGCAAATAAAGATTTGAACAAAAATAACCTTCAATATAGATAGTGAAATAAGAAAAATAAAGGCACAAAAAATGGGTAAGCTACTTACATCGCTCCGCTACAACTATTTACCCTTGCTGTCTTCCAACCCTGGGGGATTCAATAGGAGCTGGTCGTATAAGACTTACCCGAGGCAAAGGTAACAATTTGTTTAGCTCATTTCATAAATAGTTTTAAATAAATTCAAGCTTAACCCTTAGTTTTTCTATCTTTGTTTGGTACCAAAAAACAAGACCATGACAGATGTAACAAACAACGATATGAACAATCAGCAACCTTCAAAAATGAAAAGTGCTTTGAATTATGGAGCAATAATGGGATTGGTTTTTCTAGTGATTAACTTTTGCTCCTTTTTATTCGAGTTGGGAGAGAATAAGGTATTCTCATATGGTTCAATAGTTCTCTTAGCAGTTGCAATTGGTTTTGGAATAAAGAAATACAGAGATGAACAATGTAATGGCTTTATAACTTACGGCGGAGCTGTAGGATATGGTATTCTAATTGCAATATTCTCTGCTATTATATCAAGTTTTGGGAGTTATATTTATTTAGCGTTTATTGATGATTCATTCATTCAACTAACGTTGGAACGAACTGAAATGGGTATGATTGAACAAGGACAGACAGAAGAAGTAATTGAGATGGCCATGTCTTGGACTAGAAAAATGCTATCTCCAATAGGAATATTTATATCAGGAATTGTAGGTACTACTTTTATGGGCTTAATAATCTCTCTAATTGCTTCTGCATTCTTGAAGAACGACCCAGATTCATTTGAAAACGCTTAAGAAACTACCCCTTTGAAAAAAGACATTTCCATAGTAATTCCGCTTCTTAATGAGGAGGAGTCTATTTCTGAATTAAACGATTGGATTAAGAAAGTAATGACTGAACATAAATTCAGTTATGAGGTGCTTTTTATTGACGATGGCAGTACAGATAAGTCATGGACTATTATTGAAGAACTCAATGAAAAGGACGATTCTGTGAGAGGAATAAAATTTCGAAGAAATTACGGCAAATCAGCAGCCTTAAATGTAGGTTTTAACGCTACACAAGGTGAAGTAGTTTTTACTATGGATGCGGATTTACAAGATAGTCCTGAGGAGTTACCTGAAATGTACAAGATGATCGTGGAACAGGATTTTCACATTGTTTCAGGTTGGAAGAAAAAACGGTTCGATCCGCTTTCTAAGACAATACCAACTAAGTTATTTAACTGGGCAACCAGAAAAATGACTGGCATTCATCTGAACGATTTTAACTGTGGATTAAAGGCTTATCAAAGTCAAGTGGTTAAAAATATTGAAGTCTACGGTGAAATGCATCGTTATATTCCTGCCATAGCAAAATGGGCAGGCTTTACCAGAATAACAGAAAAAGAAGTTTCGCATCAAGAGCGGAAATACGGAGTCACTAAGTTTGGATTAGAGCGTTTTATAAACGGTTTTTTAGATTTGCTATCCATCAACTTTATTGGAAAATTTGGCAAACGGCCAATGCACTTTTTTGGAACGTTAGGTACGTTAATGATTATGGTTGGTTTTTCAATGGTACTTTATGTATTAGGAGAAAAACTATTTTACATTGCAGAGGGAATTGGAGCACCTTTAGTAACTGATAAGCCACAATTTTATATCGCTCTAACTTCTATGGTTATTGGTGTTCAATTATTCTTAGCTGGTTTTTTAGCGGAATTGGTTTCTAGAAATTCTCCCAATAGGAATAATTACAAAATAGAAAAGGAGCTTGGATAATATTCCTAAAAAAATTATTTTATTAGGCACAGCTTGGCCTTTTCGAGGTGGATTAGCGGCATTTAATGAGCGCTTAGCAAAACAGTTTTGCGACTGTCTCTTATACACATCTGACGCTGCCGACGATCTACTCTGTGTAGA
>CAJXRL010000205.1 GCA_913059105.1 uncultured Flavobacteriales bacterium | reverse complement strand
AGATTTCTGCCTGTCTCGTGGGCTCGGAGATGTGTATAAGAGACAGCTTTTAAATGCTCGCTCAAAAAACATCCAAGTGGCATAAAATACAACAGGAATTGATAAAGCAAACTGAATCCAATTCCAATATTTTTGTTCTAAGACTGTATACAGCGGATTGTTCGGAATCATTTCGCTCATGGCGATTAAGAAAATAGGCAAGGTAAAAACCACTGCAATCCAAAATTTTCGCAATAACTTTTGATAGCTTTTTTCTTCTGCTGAAAGATCAGCTTGCAGTGGTACTAAATCCATACCGCAAATTGGGCAGGCTCCCGCTTTATCTTTTACAATTTCAGAATGCATGGGGCATGTCCATTGCTCAGAAGTGGCTGAAGCGATACTTTGTTCTTCAACCAAATCCATTCCGCAAACAGGACAATCTCCTGCCTTATCGTAGGTTTTATCTTCTTGACAGTGCATGGGACAGTAGAAAGTTCCTGTCCCTTTTCCTTTCGGATTTTCGCGTTTTTTATCAGTTGAATGGTGGTATTCTCCGGCTTTATGAATGCTGTATCTGTCACCATCTTTTTTCAAAACTTGCTGAAATTTTTCAATTGGAATGTGTTTTTCCATCTCAATGGTAGCCTCCTCTTTTTCTAAGTCAACCGAGGCGGAGATTACTTCTTCCATTTTTGAAAGTGTATTTTCTATATGACTTCTGCACCCATTGCAGGTCATTCCGTGAATACTGTATGTATGTGTCATGATGCAAATTTCCGTTCAATTCAGAACTTTACTGTTATAGAATTTTGCGAAAAAGTTATAAGTTTTTGTTGTTTAAAGAGTTTTTATAATTCATCGACTATCTTTCCAGGAAAGTAATGTGTCTAAATTATGAAGCTCAAATTCTGATCGAGTGTAGCTGATGATACCATCGTTTCTTAAACTATTGAACATCGTGGTTACAGATTGTCTTGAAGTATGCAAGTATTGTGAAAGTTCGAGATGTGTCAGGCTTACTTTAAAAACCATTGAAAGTCCTTTACGTTCGCTATGGTTGGAGAATACATGAATTAAAAATAATTTTATACGTTCAAAGGCAGTTCGGCCACCATAAAGTCGAACATATTTTTCTTCTAGTTCCAACAATCTTCTATGAAGTTGATTTCTAATCAATTCCTGTAATTTGAAATTTTTTAAGTGTCTAAGATTGAATAAGCTTCCGTCTACTTCAATTACAAGTAGTGGTGTTAATGCTCTTGCATAAAACTTGAATCTCGCACTATTGTCTAACACGTCCAAACCTACAATAGAAGGTTCGAGGAAAACATGGGAAATTTCTTCTCGTTTAAATCCGATATTCCTACCCAGAATAAGTTTACCATCTAAAATAAAAAACAGTTTATTGGCCTTTTGTCCTTGATTAAATAACAAGCTTCTAGATGATATATATCTGGCTTTTAAATAGATCAGTGGTAATTCGTCCTTACTAATTTTGAACACTTTGTAGAAACGTTCAAAAATAATTTTATTTTCAATCATCAAGTATACTTTCAATTAACATTCAATCAATAGAATCCTAACCCATGAAAGAAATATGCAGCAGATGCGATTCTCTCATCGGTAAAAGGAATCAGAGTTGAATGGATTGATAAAGTATGCTAAGTGAAAATGAAATCTTAAAATTGGAAAACGGAAGACGGATGGATATCCCTTCTGATTTAAATTTATTTATCTGAAGAGTATACTCCTCCAGTTGATAGAATTTGGAAAACTGAAAGTTGCTAATAGATGTTTTGGTCATTTTGCTGGGCACATCTTTAAGTCCTTGTAGGAAGACAGCTGTATTCTCATCACAACAATTTTCATCCGTTTTTTCATTATTGCAATCCGAAGCCAAGCTGTGCTCATGATGGTGGTGATGAGATTCATTTGCACTAACCTCATGAATGACTTGATGACTTAGATTGATTAGCGTACAAGCAATAGAAATGAATTGGACTCCTAAAAAGGAGAACAATAGAAAGAATGCTTTTAATTTTATTCCCTTCATCATTCCTAAATAATATCAAGATTAGAACGATTGGGTTGCTTCATCTTCTTAAATGCAGAAGGAGTCATTCCTGTTTCTTTTTTAAACTGAGTGGATAAATAAGCAGAGCTGCTATAATCCATTTCAAAGGCTATTTCTGACAAGTTTTTCTCCTTATTGAAAAGCAATTCTTTAATTCGTTCTATCTTTTGGATTGTGATAAATTTTTCAATTGTTATCCCTTCTATTTCTGAAAACAACCGACTTAAATAATTATAGTTGTGTTTGGTTTTTTCTGCCAAAAAATCAGAAAAATTGACTTTCAATTCACTCGAACTAAAATGCACTTGCTGAACAATGAGACTTTTGATTTGAGCTATCAATACTGACTTCTCTGATTCAAGTAATTCAAAACCAATATCTTTTAATTTGTTCCCCAATTTTTTCTTTTGCTCAATGGATAAAGTGCCACTTGTTTTTACCTCTCCTAACTCTATTGTGGAAAATGGAATTCCCAATTCAACTAAAATAGTTTGTATTGCCATTTTACAGCGAGGGCAAACCATATTTTTTATGTGAATTATTTGTTCCATTTTAATCTTTTTCATTCCATTTTTGATCGTTCACAAAATCAAAATCTGTCAAGCTATGCAAAAAAGCAAGCAACTCGGCTTTTTCACTTTCGTTTAAATTCAAGGGGCGAACTAATGCGCTTTTATTTGAATGATTCTTTCCTCCACTGTTGTAATGCTCAACAACTGCTGAGAGTGAGCTCAAACTCCCATTGTGCATGTAAGGAGCGGTCAAACCTACATTTCTTAATGAAGGCACTTTAAACAAAGCTTTGTCGGCAGGATTATTTGTAAAACGTTGTCTACCGTTATCAACATAAATAGAATCAAGTCCATTGTTTTCGAAGCTATAATTTGTAAAATTAAATCCACCGTGGCAACTGGAACAGTTCGTTTTTTTGCTAAAAAACAAATTCATTCCTAATCGTTCTTCAACGCTCAATGCTGTTGTCCTGCCTTGATATTGATATTTATCAAAACGGCTATTCCCGCTTACCAAGCTGCGCTGAAAGTTAGAAATAGCCCGAGTTATCACAAAAGGATCTAACGTTCTGTTATAGGCCAAACGGCTCATCGTAGAATAATTAGAATCTAATTTAAGTTCATTAGCAATATCTACAATGTTGTGATTGAATTCATTGTGTTCCTGAATGGGAACCAGAACCTGCATTTCTAAGGTCGGTACGCTGCCTTCTTTCAATAGATAAGGGTGATAGCCAACATTTGCCAAGGACGGAGAATTTCTTGTGCCAGGTCTATTAAAAACACCCGGACTGAACGCCAAACTATCTCCAAATGCTAAAGAGGGTTTATGGCAACTACCACAGCTAATACTATTGTTGATCGACAGTCGTTTTTCGAAAAATAACTTTTTCCCTAAAGTCCATCGTTCTGTTGTTAACTCATTTCCTTCAGGAAAAATCATTTCTGGAAACCCTTGAGGAATAACTAGTAATACATCATCAGTATTTAAAACTGATGATGTATCGTCATTTTCTTGCTTGCAAGAAAATAGGCAGAGCAAAACTATAAAAAATACTGCTCTATTCATGGTTAGAATGGGTCACTGTATTCAGGGTTGTTTAACATTACATTGTCGGTTAGTGTTTTTAGAAAAGAAACTAAGTCACGTTTATCTTCAACAGAAAGTCTTAATCCACCATTATTTAACGGATAGATCAAAGCAGGGTCGATCGTGGATGAGCTGACCATTCCTGTATTATAATGGTCAACAACTTCTTCTAAGGTGTTGAAACGTCCATCGTGCATATAAGGAGGAGTTAATGCTATGTTCCTCAAAGAGGTCACCTTAAATTTCCCCTTATCAGAGGCTCTTCTAGTTACATTCATCCTTCCATCGTCTTGCATGCTAACGTCTGAGTCGAGTGCATTATTTAAAAATTTGTCGTTTTCAAAATTTATACCTGCATGACAATGTTGACAATCCGCTCCCGAGAGATTTGGAAAGCCAGGATTATATTCAGCAAAGAATAATACTCTTCCTCGTTCTTCATTAGAATCTAATGTTGCGGTTCCACTAAGAAACCGATCGTATTTACTGTCAACAGAGACTATGCTATTCATGAATTGCTCTAAAGCCAATTCCATGCGTTCTTTCGTGATTTCTGATGAACCAAATACTCGAGTAAATTGATCTTTGTAATCTTGGTTGGAATTTAACTTTTGAATTACATTGTCTACACTCTCATCCATTTCCAACGAATCTTCAACTGGCTTAAGTGACTGGTCTCGCAACAAATGAGCTCTGCCATCCCAAAAGAATTCGTTTTCATTCCAGGCCATATTAAAAACAGCCATGGCCTGTCTACCTCCAAAAAGACCTTTAACACCGGTCGAAAATCGATTGGTGTCTGTAAATGCATTTTCTTGTTTATGACAACTTGCACATGATATGGTGCCATCTTTAGACATTTGCTTTTCGTAAAAAAGCATACGGCCCAATCGGACGCCTTGCACCGTTAGTGGATTGTCAGGAGCGATAGAAGGGGGCTCAAAATTGCCTATACTTAGAGCATAAGGAGTATCGTCCAGTTGAATTTCATTCTCGTTGTTGTCACCATTTTCATCGTCTGCGCAGGATTGAATAACAATTGCACACAGGCTAATGAAAAAGGCCCATCCTATATATTTTGTATTCATAATTACTGAATGGTTACTTTTTCGCTTCCTATCATTTGATTTTCTTCAAAAAGCAAAATGAAATAGATTCCTTTTTCTACAGTAGAAAGGTTAATTTAAGACCTGTCTCTTATACACATCTGACGCTGCCGACGATCTACTCTGTGT
>CAJXRL010000204.1 GCA_913059105.1 uncultured Flavobacteriales bacterium | reverse complement strand
CGAGATTTCTGCCTGTCTCGTGGGCTCGGAGATGTGTATAAGAGACAGCTGCAGCACCATCTAATCCTGTAATTGAAGAGGGAGTTGTAAAGATAGGGAATGAGCGATTAGAGGCTTACCTACATTTAGTTGAAGGCAAAAAGGTGGGTTTTGTGGGAAACCATACTTCCATAATTGATAGAACACATCTTGTAGATAGCTTTTTGACCTTAGGCATTAATGTTGTAAAAGTATTTAGTCCGGAGCATGGTTTTAGAGGAACTGCAGATGCAGGAGAAAAAGTAAATAATGAAATTGATGCAAAAACAGGACTAACAATTATTTCTCTTTATGGAAAAAATAAGAAACCTACTGTGAATCAATTAAAGGGAATTGATGTTTTAATTTTTGATATTCAAGATGTTGGGGTTCGGTTTTATACTTATATCTCTACCCTGCATTACGTAATGGAAGCAGCGGCAGAGCAGAATATTAAAGTGATCGTGTTAGACCGACCTAATCCAAATGGACACTATATTGATGGGCCTATTTTGGAAGAGAAGTATAAATCATTTGTGGGTTTGCATCCCGTACCGGTTGTTCACGGAATGACAATAGGAGAATACGCGCAAATGATTAATGGGGAAAAGTGGCTAAAAAATGGAGTTTCATGTGATTTGATAGTAGTTGAATGCAGAAACTATTCTCACCAAAAAGAATTCAACGTGAGTGTTCCTCCTTCTCCAAACTTGCCAAACATGAATGCAATATACCTTTACCCATCGCTGTGCTTTTTTGAAGGGACTCCAATAAGTGTTGGAAGAGGAACCGCTGCTCCATTCCAACAATTAGGTCATCCTACATTGATTAAATATCAATACTCATTTACACCGAAACCGACAGTAGGAGCTAAAAATCCAAAATTACTTGGGAAGAAATGTTATGGCGTCAACTTAACGAATCAGGAAATAGTTGAGCCACGAAATTGGAAAAAATTAGACCTCTCTTATTTAATAGAATGCTACGAGATGTATCCTGAAAAGGACAATTATTTCACTAACTTCTTCAATCTTTTAGCGGGTAATTCTAGTTTGCAAGAAGCCATAAAATCCGGAAAAACTGCTACAGAAATAAGAGCCTCATGGAAGAATGGAATAGAAGAATATCGTGTAATTAGAGAAAAGTATTTACTCTATAAATAGAGCTTATTAATTTTCTTGATTTAGCTTACCGCTTCCATTAATCTCTGAAGAAATATCCTTTACATTTCCTTTATAAAAAACATCTCCACTGCCATTTATTTCTACTTCTAGCGAGTACGATACATTCACTTTTACATCGCCACTTCCGTTAATTTCAATGTCAGTTTCATCACTTAAAAGATCATTAGCTTTTACGTCTCCGCTGCCATTAATTTCAATATCATGCAATTTCGTTTCTCCTGTCAAATGAACGTCTCCGGAACCTGATATTTCTGTTTTTAATTCTTTTACTCTCAATTCTAAATCAACTAATCCAGATCCGGAAATGTCAATTAAAAGTTCGTCCGTTTCAATTTGACCTTCACTATAAACTTTCCCTGAACCTTGAATAGCTATTTCATTAATGTCGTTTGATTCTATGTAAATTTTAATTTTATCTTCCGTCCTCGGACATCTGGAAAAGTCAATCTTCCAAGTATCATTGTCTACCTCTGTTAACAGTAAATCTATAATGTTTTGAGGCGCACTAATGCTTACTCTTTGCTCGGTACTTTGTTTCAAGTATACGACTGCACTGTGTTGTAGTACAAAACTTTCGAAGTTCTTAATCTCAATGACCTGTTCCACAACAGGACCTTGGCCCTCAATGCAATTTTCAAAAAAGCTGCAGGCAGAAAAACTGAATAGAGTGAAGATTATCGGCAGTATAATTTTATTCTTCATGTTATTGTCAATTAATTGCTCGCTAAAATTAGTTTGATTTTTTCGATTTGTTCTTCCGTGAACATCTCACATCGATACATAAAACCAATAATTTGGTTCATTAAGGCTGGAGGAATCTTTTCTGAACTTAGGCTTTTCATGTTTTTTAAGATGAATTGCTTATCGCTTTCCATGTCTTTGCTGAGGCCAAGGTATTCAGGAATTTCAAATTGTACAGCTAGGCGCATAAAGCGAATTTCGATATCGCCAGGGGCTATTTCTATTGCCCTTTGAAAGCTCGATTCACTCATGTTTAGATAAGACATTTTTTTAAAAATGTTCCAGGTAGTTTTAGTCATTATCGCTTCCAAAGCACCTTGGTAGGCTAAAATTTTTCCATTCGGATTTTCAACCTCTAAGAAGGACTCATATACTTTAGGCGCATTCAGGTAATCTCGAAGCGCAGTAAGGTATTCCGTTCTTAACTCAGATAAGGAGTTTTTTCCTGGTTTGCTAAATGCTGTGCAAGGAATAATAAGTAGTATAAGAATAATCAATCCTCTTCTCATCGAACAAAAATAATCAAATCAAAATACTGTACTAACATTAAAACCAGACGAAGCTAATTTTATCAATTAATCCTTAATTCAAACCCATTGCCATGAATATTTTCAATTTGAATGTTTGAATCTTTATTTAAGTATTTTCTAAGTTTTGCTATATAGACGTCCATGCTTCTGCCTGTAAAGTAGTTATCGTCGCCCCAAATTTTTTGTAATGCAAGTTTTCTAGGCATAAGCTGATTCTTGTATTGACATAATTCAAATAATAAATTACATTCTTTTGGAGAGAGTTTAATTTCCGTGTTGTCAAATCTTAATTTTCTCCTTGCCGGGAGGAAGGAATATTTCCCAATTAGTATTTCTTTGGACAGATCAATTTGTTGCGTTGAAGTAGCATTACGTTCTAGAATTACTCTGATTTTTTCCAGTAGAACATCAGAGTCAAAAGGTTTAGTTAAGTAATCTTGAGCTCCAATTTTAAAGCCTTTTAGGACATCTTCTTTTAGGCCTTTGGCGGTTAAATAAATGAATGGTAGATTGGGTTTAACTCGATTTATTTCTTCTCCTAAAGTGAATCCATCCATTTCAGGCATCATGACATCTAAAATACATAGTTTGTAATCTTTTGTATGAAATTTGGAAAAAGCTTCTTTCCCATTCTCAAACCAATCTACATCATATTTTGCCAATTGTAAGTAGCTCTTTAAAACCGTACCGAAGTTAGGTTCGTCTTCAACTAGAAGTATTTTTATTTTTTCACTCATGCTAAAGGAATTTGTATGATGAAACTGCTGCCTTTTCCAAGTTCACTTTTAACAGAAATTTCGCCACCTATTTTGTCAACGACTTCTTTCACGTATGAAAGTCCTAAACCAAAGCCTTTTGTCGAATGCAAATTGCCACTAGTTTCTCGATAAAATCGGTCAAATACTTTTCGTTGCGTTTCAAAACTCATTCCAATACCTTGATCACTAATTATTACTGAGATTGAATCTTCACTATTAATGGTTTCAATTTTTATTCTAAAATTCTCTGATGAATATTTTATGCCGTTGTCAATAATGTTTCTAAAAGCATTGTACAAGTGCATCTTATCGGCCCTTACTAGGTGTTTTGTTGCATTGTAAAAAACTGCAATATCACCTAGATTGTTTGCAGATTTCATTGCAAAGCTTTCTTTTAATTCGCTGATTAAGGAGTGAACATTTGTATCCGTAATATTTAACTCAACTTCTTCTTTTTCAAATAAAGCGATGTTCAATAAGCTCTCTATTTGTTGATTCATTCTTGCATTTTCCTTTTTAATGATACCTCCTAGTTTATCTACTTCCTCTGGTCTATCTCTATTTTCCTTGTGAAGAATCGAATCAATTGCTAAAGAAATGGTAGCTACTGGAGTTTTAAACTCATGGGTCATGTTATTGATAAAGTCAGCTTTGATGGTAGAAATGCGTTTTTGTTTTAGAATCGAATTTATGGTGAATATAAAAGTGCCAATTAGCACTGAAGTTAAAATACAAGAAAGCAATAGGATTAACCACAGAGATTTAATTGCAATAAGGTTCTTGTTTTCTACTTGGAAATGCAGCTTGCCATCTTCAGTTAATTCTCCTTCATAATGATTGAAGTTAGCATAAAGTTCTCCTTCAGACTTTATTACGCTGTCATTCTCGAGATTAATGACTTGGTAACCATAGCGAATTCCATCAAACCCTGATTTGAGAAGTTGTTCATTAACAATGGAGTCAATGTCTAACTCTTTAATTCTGTCCTCCAAACTTTGATTCTCAATGGCATATTCAAAAGCTATTTCATCAATTACTTCCGTTAATAGATTCTTTTTAGACTCAAATTTTTCAATTACTCCATCTGTTGTAATGGTTGAAGTAGTGCCGCTTGTTGATGTGGAAATGGTAGTTTTATTTCCATTATTACTAACAACAATTGTTCGATTTGGTTGTCCTATAAATTCGACATTTGTTGCTCTTCCTTTTACAATTAAGTTCAGCTCTTCTAGTTCTTTAGTACGTTTTGTTTTTGTAGGAAGGGCTTTTAAAAATAGCATTTTCGCTTCTTGTTTGACCAACTTGTCTCCAATTTCGTTAACTATTTGAAGCATGTTTCTATCAAAACTCTTCACCTCCTTTTTAATAGATTGAGAGATCCAATACGCTTGAAAAGCAATTAAGCCAATCAATGAAATTGACATGAGTAAAATAATACTTCGGATAGCTTTTTTTGACATTGCAAGAGTAAAAGTAAAGTAAGCAGGTTCAGAATAAAAGCACTTTAACTTTTCCTTAACTTTTTTTGGCAAGCCATTAAGAAAAATTTTAGAGCTTCTGTCCCAAATTTGACTTGAATTTAAAACTAAGAAAAATGAAAATATTAAGCAGAATAAGCATCCTCCTTTTAGTAATAGCTGTCTCTTATACACATCTGACGCTGCCGACGATCTACTCTGTGTA
>CAJXRL010000203.1 GCA_913059105.1 uncultured Flavobacteriales bacterium | reverse complement strand
GACTAATGACTAATGACTAATGACTAATGACTAATGACTAATGACTAATGACTAATGACTAAAAGTTCGAAATTGTAGGTCAAAAACCCTAGTATATCATTGGTAATTAGCAATTAAAACATTAGTAATTCAAAAGAGTCTTCATTTTTGCTGCTACCTTCTCAGCATTAGGAATCATAGTTTGTTCTAAGACAGAATTCAACGGAATAGCTGGCATGCTTTCTGAGCCCATTGCCATTACAGGAGCTTCTAAACTAGTAAAACACTCTTCTTGAATAAGCCCGGCAATGTTTCTTGCAAAGGAGTTTTCAATCGCATCTTCCGTCAAAACTAAACAACGATTGTGCTTTCTAACGGAGTCGAATATCGTATCCTTATCTAATGGATTTAAAGTCCTTATGTCAATTATCTCTACTTTACCTTTAAGCTCTTTTGAGGCATTTAATGTCCAATGAACGCCCATTCCATAGGTGATTACTGTCAATGAATTCCCAGAATCTATGCATTCTTGTTTTGCTTCTTGCACAATTCTAGCTTTCCCGAAAGGAACAACATAATTTGCATCAGGCTCTACAGTTTTAGCCGCTAAGGTTCCAGGCACTTTTGACCAATACAAACCTTTGTGTTCAAAAATAACTACCGGATTCGGATCGTGGTAAGCAGATTTCATTAGACCTTTCAAATCTGCACCATTTGATGGATAAGCAATCTTAATTCCTTTTATGTTTGCTATAATCGTTTCAACACTTGACGAATGATACGGTCCACCACTTCCGTAAGCACCAATGGGAACTCTTAAAATCATGCTTGCGTTAAACTTACCGTTCGACAAGTAGTACGAGCGACTTAACTCAGTAAATAGCTGGTTAATTCCTGGGAAGATGTAATCTGCAAATTGAACTTCCACAATTGGCTTTAACCCTACAGCGGACATGCCAACCGTAGAACCTACAATAAATGCTTCCTGAATTGGCGTATTAAACACCCTTTCATCTCCAAACTTTTGAGCCAGCGTCGCTGCTTCTCTGAACACTCCGCCTAATCTACCTCCCACATCTTGACCGTACATCAAACATTCTTTATGCTCTTTCATTAATTCTTCTACAGCATGCAAAGCTGAATCAACCATAACCACCTCTTCTCCATTTTTAGGTCTTCTAACGCCACTTTCTTCCAAAATAGCTGTAGGTGCGTAATCGTGAGTAAAAAGATCTTCTGGAGTCGGATCTTCAGCTTTTAGAGCTAGTTTATAGTCCGCTTCCACAGTTTTTAATACGTCCTTCTCAATTTTAGTTAATTGCTTCTCAGAAAAACCGTTTTCTAACAAGTAATTTCTCAACACAGGATAAGGATCTCGAGTTTTTTGTTCTTCTAAATCATCTCTATACCATTCCATTCGTACTCCAGAAGTATGATGATTTAACAAAGGAACTTTAGCGTGAATTAATACCGGTCTTCTCTCTTCACGAATAATTCGAATTGCCTTTTCGACTGTATCATGACATTCTACAAAATCACTTCCGTTAATTGTAAATGCTTCAATTCCATGAAATCCTTTGATGTATTCAAAAGCATTCTGAGCCCTAACTTCTTCTGCGCGCGCCGAAATATCCCATTCATTGTCCTGAATAACATACATAATCGGCAATTGGCGAAGCGCTGCCATTTGAAATGCTTCCGCCACCTCACCCTCAGTTACCGAAGCATCCCCTAAAGAGCACATCACTAACGGATTGTTTTTATCGTCTATTCCAATTTGCTCTTTGTATTGCATGCCTAAAGCAGCTCCTGTAGCCGGAATGGCTTGCATTCCAGTAGCGGAAGATTGATGTGGTATTTTAGGCTTGTCGTCGTCTTTTAAACTCGGATGACAATAGTACGTTCTCCCTCCAGAAAAAGGATCATCCTTCTTCGCCATCAACTGCAGCATCAAATCATAAGGTCGCATTCCAATGCCCAACAACATGGAATCGTCACGGTAATAAGGATAGGCATAATCGAAGTTTTTCAATTGCATAGAAACAGCCAGCTGAATGGCTTCATGTCCTCTGGATGTAGCATGTACATATTTTGAAACAACTTTGAAGTTTTTTTCATAATGCTCCGTCATGCTTTTAGCTGTCGCCATTAGCGAAAACGCCTTTTCAAGTGTGGTTTTATTGATTTTTGCCATGTTTAATATAATCAGTCAATCATTTAATAAATTAATCAGTCAATACAATAAGCGCGATTATGAATACGAAGGTCTTTCAATCTTTCATTCACTTATTGATTTATTGATTTTTAAATCACTCTCTCTACGTCAAACTCCTCCAAGAAGTCACCAATCCTAGCGAGAAACGATCCGCCTAAATTTCCATCAATCACCCTATGATCAAATGATAATGATAAGTAAATCATGCTTCTTATCGCAATAACGTCTTCTCCATCTTGTGTAATTACTACCGCTCGTTTATTGATACTCCCTGTAGCTAAAATGGCAACTTCAGGTTGATTAATAATTGGAGTTCCCATTAAATTCCTAAAGGTTCCCACGTTGCTTATTGTAAAAGTACTTCCTTGAATATCATCAACTTTAAGCTTATTCGACCTTGCTTTTTTAACCAGCGAATTGGTGTCTTTTGCTAACCCTAATAAATTCTTTTGATCCGCATTTTTAATAACCGGCACAATCAAATTACCCGAAGGCAAAGCTGCTGCTAAGCCAATATTGATATCGTTTTTGACAATGATCTTATTCCCATCGACAGAAACATTTATTAAAGGAAATTCTTGAATTGCTTTTACAACTGCTTCTACAAATATTGGTGTATATGTAATCTTTTCACCATACTTTTCTTGAAAGGGGATTTTGTTCTTTTCTCTCCACTTTACCATCTTGGTAACATCCGCTTCAACAAATGCGGTTACATGCGGAGAGGTATGTTTTGAATGAACCATATGGTCAGCAATCATACTCCTCATTCTATCCATTTCAATGATTTGTTGCCCACCGTTAGTAGTAGAAGAAGGAATAAAACTAGATTGATTTGATTGTTTAGATAGAACACCTTTTCTACCTGACTGAATAAACGTTAGAAAATCATTTTTAAGAACTCTGCCATTTTGTCCACTACCAGTAACTGACTTTAACTCATCAAAACTTACGCCTTCCTTTTCTGCCATACTTCGAACCAATGGAGAGTAAAATCTACCCGCTTCGTCAAAGCGATTTGAATTGCTTTTCGAAGTACTTTTGCTGTCTTTCGCTGTCTCTTCTATTGAATTTTTAATCTCTGTTTTAGTCGTTGAAGCTGCTGAAGAATCCGTTTCTATAAGAGCAATCACGGCTCCAATTTTCACAACATCATTTTCTTCATATTTCAATTCTGAAATAACACCTGAAGCTGTTGCAGCAATCTCTGAATCTACCTTATCGGTAGCTACCTCCAGTATCGCTTCGTCCTTTTCAACAATATCCCCCACTTGCTTTAACCAGTTTAGAACAGTTGCCTCAGAAATGCTTTCTCCCATTTTTGGAAGCTTAATCTCAGTACTTGCCATTTTCGAACGTTTAGAAATATTTTATCCAAATTTAGTCGATAATACATCTTTATCCTACGATAAAGATAGAAATCAGAATAATATTCTAACATAATCTTAAATTATAGAATATTAAAGTAAATTTACCTGCAAATAACTGTATTAACAGAATTAACCTCTATTTCGAATGAAAAAGATAGATGAAACGGACAAAAAGATCCTACAATTATTACAAGAGGACGGAAGGAAGACTATAAAAGACTTGGCCTTAGAGCTCAACCTTTCAACTACCCCTACTTTTGAACGGGTAAAAAAATTGGAAAAAGCAGGTATTATAGACCATTATTCGGCCGTGGTCAACGCGGAGAAAATTGGTAAAACATTGTACGCCTTTGCGCACATTAGTTTAAAAGACCATTCAAAAATATTGGTTGAACAATTTACTGAAAAAATCATAAAATTTCCTCAAGTTCAGGAATGTCATTATGTAACCGGCGATTCCGATTTTATTTTAAAAATTCTACTGAATGACATGGAAGGCTATCGCGAATTTATGATGAATCAGCTATTTGACATGAGCAACATTGCCAAGGTAGAGTCCTTTCTTTCCTTATCCGTTTTAAAGAAAAGTAATTTAATTGAAATAGAACGAGGGAATTGAGTAGCTAATTCCGTCAAAAAAATGAACTAATAAAAGACGGATTATGAAGAAGACGATTTTACCCCTAGCTATTATTGCTTTTATCTTTGGTTGTAAAGATGATGGAGACAACTCTTCAAGCGCTATTATTGATAATGGAGGAACTGTTGTAAACTACGCAGCAGTAGACTCTATGTTTGCTGGTATAATAGATTTAAATGAGCTTGCAAATTATTCGAATCAAAATTTACCTACATACATAACAAAAGACAATACTTTAGGTAATTCCATTTCAAATGAAGGAGCTACGCTGGGCAGAGTTTTATTTTACGATAAAGAGTTGTCTATTGATAAAAGTCTTTCTTGCGGAAGCTGCCACAAGCAGGCCTCAGGATTTGGCGACACCAAGCTACAATCTGACGGAGTAAATGGCGGATTAACAGGCAGACACTCCATGCGACTTATTAATTCTAGATTCTCAATAGAAAGAAAATTCTTTTGGGATGAACG
This sequence comes from uncultured Flavobacteriales bacterium, assembly GCA_913059105.1. Classification (GTDB taxonomy): domain Bacteria; phylum Bacteroidota; class Bacteroidia; order Flavobacteriales_E; family Vicingaceae; genus NORP294. Next base: position 251 of record CAJXRL010000203.1, on the reverse strand, counting down.
TGCCACTTCATTGGAAGAGCAAACAACAATGCCAATTCAAGATCATGCTGAAATGGGATTTAGCGGGCAGAATGGGAACCCCGACTTAGACGACTTACTAATTAGATTACAAGCTATTGAGTATTACAAAGAGCTATTTACGTTTGTTTACGGAGATTCCTTAGTTTCAGAAACTAGAATTCAAAACTCGTTAGCTCAATTTATTAGCTGTCTCTTATACACATCTGACGCTGCCGACGATCTACTCTATG
>CAJXRL010000202.1 GCA_913059105.1 uncultured Flavobacteriales bacterium | reverse complement strand
CTCTAAAAGAAACTTCCATTTCATTCGCAATAATATTTGCCAACGTGGTTTTTCCCAATCCCGGAGGCCCATGGAGCAAAACGTGATCCAACGCTTCGCCTCTTTTCGATGCCGCTGAAACGAATATTTTCAAATTCTCAACTATTGGTCCTTGACCGGTAAAATCATCAAAACTAAGAGGGCGTAAGACCTTCTCAATTTCCACCTCTCCTGACCTGTCAAGATCTATGTTTGGATCTAAATTCTCGTTCATTTTTATCTCTTCTTCCTTCCAAAACTAATCATTTAATCAATGTTTAAATCTCTAAGTATATCTTGAAAATAAATTCTAGTTTTAAAGATATAAACAGGTGAAGTAAACTTTTCTTCCAACTTACTATTCGGAATAACCATAAATCGGTAGCCTATTCCCAGTCCAACCCCAAAATATCTGAGCAACCTATATTGGAATGTTATTGCCGGCTCATAACTCATAACAAAATCATTTCTTAATTTTTCTTTCCCTGATCCACTTTTAATTGAATAATAAGAACTCCCTAAACCTATTTGTACTGGAATTGATAGTTCCCATTTTTTATCTCTAAAAAAAACATACTCCACATAAGGACTAAAATTAAAAAATCCCAATTGAACCTTAGTTTCTACCTTATTTTCCAAAATAATGCCGGTACGTGGTGACCAAAGCTGATTATAACCTAAGCCAAAACTCAACTTCTCGGCGAATTGAATTCCAACCTTTACTCCTGCTGTCTTTACTCCCTTTTGGTTAATAAACGAGTGCCTTGAATCCATTCGAAATTCGAATGTTGGTTTTGTTTTAACTGCGTCTTTTAATTCTTGTTCAAAAGATTGTGCATTGCCGCCAACAAACGAACAAAGCAATGCAAAGGCGAATACTATTTTAATAATTTTTGGCATAAAAAAATGTCCTTACGAAGGTAAGGACATTTCAATTATATTAGTTAGTCAATTTAGTGACTTTCTTCTTCACCCTCTCGCAAAGGTTCAGTTTGAGGAATAAAATCTTCTTCCATTCCTGGCTTAGAATAATCATAAGGCCATCTGTGAACCGTTGGTATTTCTCCAGGCCAGTTTCCATGTAGATGTTTAACCGGTGTTGTCCATTCTAATGTTGTAGATTCCCAAGGATTTTGAGGTGCTTTTGGTCCTTTAAACATACTATAGAAGATGTTAAAGATGAAAAATAACTGCGCGAAACCTGCAATTAATGCAAAGACAGTAATTAATTCATTTATATCATACATATTATCGAACATTGGAAATTCTGTGTTTGCATAATATCTTCTAGGAACTCCTGCAAGGCCTAAGAAATGCATTGGAAAAAACACGCCATATGCCGAAACGATTGTTGCCCAGAAATGCAGATATCCAAGATTCTTATCTAACATCCTACCAAACAATTTAGGAAACCAATGGTAAATTCCACTAATCATACCAAAAGTACCTGACAGTCCCATTACAATGTGGAAGTGACCAACAACAAAGTAAGTATCGTGAACATTAATATCTAAGGCAGAATCTCCTAAAATAATCCCTGTTAATCCACCTGTAATAAACGTTGAAACCAATCCAATTGCAAACAACATAGCTGGAGTAAATCGGATATTTCCTTTCCAAAGCGTAGTTAAATAGTTAAATACCTTCACTGCCGATGGTATCGCTACTAATAAAGTTGTAAATGTAAATACTGCCCCTAAGAATGGGTTCATTCCTGTAATGAACATATGGTGACCCCATACTAAGAACGAAATAAAAGCAATTGCCAAAATTGAACCAATCATTGCTCTATATCCAAAAATTGGCTTTCTAGAATTGGTTGCAACAACTTCAGATGTAATACCTAGCGCTGGCAATAAGATAATGTAAACCTCAGGGTGACCTAAGAACCAGAATAAGTGCTCATATAAAATTGGAGATCCTCCAGCTACTTCCAATGCCCCTCCAGAAATGTAGATATCAGAAAGATAAAAACTAGTTCCAAAGCTTCTGTCAAATAACAACAATAAAACTGCTGAGAATAAAACTGGGAATGAAAGAACACCCAAAACTGCAGTAATTAAGAATGCCCAAATAGTTAATGGCAATCTTGTCATTGTCATTCCTTTCGTTCTTAAGTTAAAAACGGTAACAATGTAGTTCAACGATCCTATTAAAGATGACACTACAAACAGCGTCATGGATGTAATCCAAAGTGTCATGCCCATTCCGGAACCCGGAATCGCTGATGGCAATGCAGACAATGGAGGATAAATTGTCCAACCACCTGAAGCTGGTCCACCTTCAACAAATAATGAAGCAATCATTATACATGAAGAAATGAAAAAGAACCAGTAAGATAACATGTTCATGAAACCTGAAGCCATATCTCTAGCTCCAATCTGTAGTGGAATTAATAAGTTACTAAATGTTCCACTCAAACCTGCAGTAAGAAGGAAGAATACCATAATGGTTCCGTGAATAGTAACCAAAGCCAAATATTTATCTGGAGCAAGAATTCCTTCTGGAGCCCAACTTCCTAATATTGGCTCTAGAAATGCAAAACTTTCACCAGGATAACCTAATTGAAGTCTAAAGATCATTGACATAATCATCCCAATTAAGCCCATTATAGAACCTGTTAAGAAGAATTGCTTTGCAATCATCTTATGATCTGTACTGAAGATGTATTTGAATAAAAAATCGTTGTCGTTATGTGCTGACATATTCCTTTAAATTTTCTTAATCGTTAGTTAAAACTGAAAGTTGGTCACTCTCTTCTACATTGGTTTCAGTGGAATCTGATGGAGGAGCAATCTTTTCTTCAACCTTTATAGTTTCTTCGACTGCCAAAAACTCCTTTTGTTCACTTAACCATTGGTTATAATCTTCTTCGCTTTCAACAATAATCTCCATTTTCATGTTGTAATGAGCTGCTCCACAAATCTTATTACACATTAACATATATGTAAATTCAGGATTTCCAGTTATCTCCTTCATTTCGGCCGTAGTTTTATTTGGCTTAAACTGAAATCGAGTAATCATTCCAGGCACACAGTTCATTTGAGCTCTAAAATGAGGCATGTATGCCGAATGAATAACGTCTTGTGCTCTAAAGTAAAACTGAACATTTTTGTTTACCGGCAAGTGAAATTCTGCTTTCACATATTTGTCATCTGCTCCATTTACATCAGAAGAATCCATACCTAAGAAGTTTACACCTTCAATGAATCGAACATTTACTTTCCCAAATTTTTCGTCTTCCCCAGGATAACGAGCAGTCCAATCAAATTGACGCGCATATAACTCAATCTCTATTTTATCATCTTCTGCCGTTAGAGGGGTGGTTATTTTATTCCAAACACTCAACCCATAAAGCACAAGAATTAACAACACAGTTGCGGGGATTGCGGTCCATAAAATTTCTAACTTATTGCTATGAGAGAAATAGGTAGCTTTTCTATTCTTGTCATATGCATATTTCCAAGCAAAATAAAACAACAAGATGTGAGTAATAACAAATACAGGAGTAATGATCAACCAAGTAATGTTCATTAAATCATCTATCGTTTGACCATGCTCTGAAGCAGCTACTGGTAACATTCTGTCACCCCAGGAGACAATTTGCCATATAATAAATGCAAAGTATGCTATTAGAAATACAGGCATTAATCTAGCCTGCAATCTATTTTCTCTTGCATTTGGCATGTAAGAATTCTCTCCTTTGGCGGTAGAAACCATATTTAGTACACTAACTACCTTACTTATGGCAATTATTCCTAGTACTACTCCTAATAAAATTAACAAATCAGTCATTATCTTCTATTTAATCTTTTAGATATGTAAATGATTACTTTCATCCAAGAATGGATGGTTCACTACTGAAATCGGCGCTTTAGAAAATGCTCTAAATACAACGAATAAAAACAGTCCTAAAAATCCTATTGCCATTCCAATTTCCATTAAACCAATGTGAGCATGACTGCCTAGACTGCCCGGCATAATCATCATGTAAACATCCAACCAGTGTCCAACGAAAATAATACATCCAACCGTAATCATATAACCAACTTGTCTTTTTGCATCTCTTGAAATCAAAATAATCATTGGGAATAAGAAGTTAACAAAGAAGATTCCAAAGAACAACAACTTGTAATGTTCAATTCTTATTATGTAATAAGTAACTTCTTCTGGTATGTTAGAATACCAAATCAACATAAATTGTGAGAACCATAAATACGTCCAAAGGAAACTAATGGCAAACATCCATTTCGCTGCATCGTGAATGTGACTCTTATTTACATTTGGCAAATAGCCTTTGTTTTTCAGCCAAATAGACATTAATACAAATACAATCAAGAAGCTAACCCACATACCAGAAAAAACGTACCAACCGAATAACGTACTGAACCAGTGTGTGTCAATTGACATAATCCAATCCCAAGAGGCAGTTGAAGATGTAAACGCAAAAAACACTAAGAATATCGCTGCATACGTCATGTTCTTAAAGTGAATTTTTGTTCCACCTACAGCATCTTCCATTAAAGAACGCTTTCTAAATAAGTTGGCGAAGTAACACCATACACCCAAATAAACTAAGGTTCTAATCCAGAAGAAAGGTTGGTTTAAATAAGCCGATTTCCCAGCGATAAGTTTATCAAAGTGTGAGTTTTTCACAGCTCCATCTACCATCTCATGAATGTATTCTGGATGTGGAGTGCTCATTGTTGCTTCCATCACATACTCATACATTACAGAAATATCCATCCAGTGATACACATGATGGAAATGAAATGTACCTGCAGCAAAGAAGACAATCAATATAGCTGAACCCACAAAAATATATTGTGAAATGCCTTCAATTACTCTTTTCAAAGCAATCATATAACTTGCCTCAGTAGCATATTGTAACTGTCTCTTATACACATCTGACGCTG
>CAJXRL010000201.1 GCA_913059105.1 uncultured Flavobacteriales bacterium | reverse complement strand
TCTACACAGAGTAGATCGTCGGCAGCGTCAGATGTGTATAAGAGACAGGGATATTTAATTTTTAGGGTACGAGGAAAGGGAAAAATGTATCAGGATAATTACAATTATTTGTATGAGGGGAAATGGTCTTGTGGAGATTGTACTGCTGATGATGTAGATGATTTTGGAGATTTTTTAGATATTAGTACTTATGGGCATGAATCTGATAAAAATTGGAACTATCAAGCTGTTTTTACTGAAGGGGGAAATAATAAGTACAGTTTAACCTATTCGGATGGTTCAGGCAGAGCGAGGCAAACTGTAGTAAATCAGAATGATAAAAACGAAACTGTAGTTGCTGAGACATATTATGATTATCAAGGCAGGCCAGTTATTCAGGCTTTACCAACACCAACTGCTAATCCGGAAGTAAAATATTACGATGGATTTAATCTTAGCCCAACCACTGGATTACCATATAGTAAGGCTGATTTTGACGAGTTGTATATAGACGATGACGATTGTGAAACAACAGTTGTGCCTTTTAGCACAACTAATTTTCCTTCGACAGGAAATTATTATTCAAATAATAATCCTTCAGTAGCTGTAAATGAAGATATGTATGTGCCGAATGCTTATGGTTATCCATTTAGTCAAACCATTTACACAAACGATAATACTGGAAGAGTAAAAGCTTCTACAATTCCAGGAAAAGGGTTTGAAAAAGGATCGGGAAAAGAAACCAAGTACTTATACACAACACCATATCAGGAAGAACTAGATGCACTGTTTGGAACAAATGTTGGTTTAGCCCACAAGTACAAAAAGAATGTAGTTTTTGATGCGAATAGCCAGGCTTCAATAACTTATATAAATCCTGCAGACCAAACTATTGCTACTGTGTTAACTGGAAATGGAGTAGGTAGTAATAATACTACGTTGGAATCCTACAATGTAGAACCGGAATTTTACTGGGTGGATCTTTTAACTAAAGAGTTGAATTCTGACCCAATTGGACTATTGGAGAAAATTGATTATGGCAAAGGCGTTAGAGAGTTTTCAAGAGGAATTCCGATTTTAAAGAAAGGAGTTCAGCAAGTTTCATATGCTATCGCAAATGAGAAATATTCTCCATTGTGTTATGATGATCCTCCAATAAAGTGTTACGAATGTGTTGTTGATGTTGAAATCACAATGAAAGATGAATGCGGAAAAGAATACCTTAAAGGAGTTGAAAATCCTGCTAATAATAATTATACATTAAATGCTTCTGCTGGATCTTCTAGCAATTGTGTCATTCCAACGGATACGTTTAGAAGCGTGTGGGCATCTAATTATGCAGGAGTTGGCGATTTTCAGTTAGAAGTTGGAGCCTATTCGCTATCAAAAATTATTACCATAGACTATGATAAATTAGATGTTTATACTGAAGATTTTATTACTGGCAATGAATGTTTAAAAACCAAAGAGGCATTTAAAACTGCCGAGTATGAGAAATTAGAAGCCTTATACAATTGTAAATATAGTTGCGACTCATGTGCTGCAGATCTAGGAATTGATTTTGTAAGTAGTCTATTGAATGAATCTTTGCCTGATTGTGATCCGTGTGTAAATGAGTATGAATACGATCAATTAATGAAACAATGTTTGTCAAATTGTTTAGATCAAAACAAATGTCAAATTAATTTCCAAATGTTGCTAAGCGACATGAGTCCTGGTGGACAGTATGGGTTAACATCAGATCAATCGAAACTCTCTGCAGATGGAGTGATTATAAACTCAAACAACAAATTTCAGCCTAACAAATTCCCTTTATCCATTTTTAATGAAATGAATCAACTGCCTCTTAGGGAGTTGTTTGTTGCCTCAGGAGGGAAGCAATTCTTCAACCCTTCATGGAACCAGCCAATTAAGATTGACAATGATGGAATTATTGATGATTCACAAATCACCCATTACTTAAATTATGATGGTACTCCTTTAAAAGTTTACCTCGTTAACAATAATGATGGGAGTTATAGTCCTGAAATAAATGGTACAGCTTTTACAGACTCTGATGGATTTGAATATGTTTATGCAAAAGACCTTAAAAATGTAAAAGATTTTATTGACTATTGGAGACCTGAATGGGCAGAGTTATTGGTAGCGTATCATCCGGAATTTGGGAGTTATCAATATTGCACTTTAAATGAAAGTTCAAATACATTTGATCAGGAATTAATAAATGCAGATCCATTTGAGAATTTAGATGGAGCTTATGCTTCTGTTTTCTCAATTTCTGATGGTAATAGCACTGGAAGTACTCCATTCTTTACAATTATTGACCCGTTCTTCAAAACAAACAACAATCCGTATTCACAAGATGAAGTAAATCTAGTAAATGCATTCAGAGACAAATTAAACAATTACGCAACAAATGGAACCGACGTGCTTTCTATTTGGGACATCGCATGGAGATTAGGGAATTGTGATAATCCTGGCTGCGATGATAACTGTTCAATTCCAGACCCGATTGTGATTGACAATAATTCGTGGCCTCATTTTAGAGCTATGTATTTAGCTGCTAAAGATCAAATTGTTAATATTCATAGAACAAGTAAAGTAATAAACAATAATCTTCCTAATTCTCCAGGAAATATATTGTCTTCTTATAACGGTTGTATTGGAAATGATAACTTCAACAAGTATAAATTTAATTTTTTGGCTACCACAGTAGTTACGATTCAGAATGGGAATAACAGTGTTTGGGGTAGAATTAAAAAGGCATTTGGTTATCAGAAAACGACCACTGTTAATGTAAACGATCCTAGTTCTGCCTATTTTCAGACGGCTCAGCCTTGTAGCAGGTCTACGTATCATTTGTACGGTGAAAAGGATAAAAGATTTGGGAATGATTTTACTTCTACCAATAATAAAACGTATCAATATGAGCCTGTTCCACCTAGTAGCATAACTTCATCGGAGAATCCTTTCGAGTTACCTGAAAGCTATGACAATACAATGGCTATTATGGAGGAAACAAAAACCCTTGCGCAAGTAGAACGGTTTAAAAAATGTGGTCAATGCCCATTGGCTTATGATCTTGAATTGTTTCTGAATGGAATAATAAAAAATGAGAATTATAACCTTAGCGATAATTTGATTAACGTTCATTGTAATATTAAAGAGCTTACCCCGGATTTAAATATATATTTGTCTAGTGATCCTAACGACCTAAACACTGAAATAAGTACTGATTTAGTATGGTCAAATACTTCAGGTGGTGCAGATGAATTAAACATCAATATTGGTTTTCACGGAAATAATGGCTGTGCTATAGTATTTCCAGATTTATTTATTGAAATAGGGAAGAATTACGACGAGATTGATGAAATCTGTTGTATAAGAGGAATCACTAGTAATTCATTTGAGTTCACTGTTAAATATACATCAAATGACGGAGTAAAGGAAGAGCTAACCTTGGTAGGTACGGGTTGTCTGGACTTGTTAAATTGTGACTTTGGCAATCAATGTAACACAAACGAGTTGGGTAGCGGATTGCAAGACATGTTGAATGCTTTGGTGAACAGAGAGACCAATTCCTCAGTGAAGGATCTATTTTCAACACCTACTATTGAATTAAAAAAACTACAAGGTGTAGACATCAATTTTTACGAGGCAATGCTTACCAAGTCGGTAATAGATTATTTTGAAAATTCATTTGGAGCAACTATAGCAAATGGATTGACTTATAATTTAACGTCATCGCCTTCAGCAACCTCTGAATTAAATGGTGTATTTAAAGTACCTGGTAATCCTCTTGAATGTGAAATTTCTTTAACTCGAATTGGTAATAGTACAGCAGCATTGAATACTATTAAATATTTCTATAATTTAAGATCCAATCCTGATTTGGAATCTAATCATACTTTTTTAATTAATGCAATAACAACCTCAAATACAATAATTGAATTGAAAGGTGTTACATGCATGCCAGTAATTAACTGCAGACCCTATTTAGATTTATCATCTTTAAGCACAGCTGCATGGGCGAAAAACGAGAATTGTGAAGAAACAGAATTGTTTAATGGTTTAAGTTCATCGCTTAAAAGTGTTACAGATTGGACAGTAGAGGGAACAAATAACAGTGATGGAACAAAGGACATTCTATTTTATTTAGCAGGCGAAACTGCTTCAGACTGTACTGTTCATGTGGAAATTGTAGAAAGTCAACAAGAGATTGATTTCTCGCATATTGAAAATGTAATTACAACTTTTGTTCGAGAAATTGTTACTGAAAATAATGTGATGTACGCAAGTGTACAATTATGCGATGACCCTGCAATTGCACTATGTGACGGCTCAGTTGCAATAATAAAAATTACATCTAGTTGTGGCAATGTATTTGAATGTAAGCCTTTAAATCCAGACAATCAGTACAAGGGAAATTGTTCGATTTTTGGAGTTGTTGATGAAATTAAAAATAATTTTCAAACATCGTTTTTGGCAAATTATACAACGATGGTAGAAACTAATGGACAGTGGGAAATTGACTGGTTAGTTGATTTTCCGGTGTATTTACAAAAAGGAAGGGAATTTTCTACTGTTGGATCTACGGTGCTATCACTTTCTGAATTGTTTAAAGATCCTGTGAACACAGGAGGTGGTGGTGTAGTTACAAATTACATTACTGGCTTACATGATTTATACGTTGAAAGAGAACCGACTGGTGATGGATTATTACTTTCAATATACTTAATATGCACAACCACCGACAGTACTTTGGTCTCTTTTGAACTCACAACTTTGAGCAATAACCCTTTTGGAGAATGTGATGAATGCGTACAGCCGAACTTAATTGTGAATGGAGATTTTGATTACAGAAATGAAAATCCTTTGACATTATCCCCCTTTTCTCCTTCTTTTAATATGCCACAGCCAACTAATGTGGAATCTAGAAATTATTTATCAAACGGATCTAATACTCCGCCATACGTAGTTGAATATACTGTGGTTACCCTGTCTCTTATACACATCTCCGAGCCCACGAGACAGGCAGAAATCTCGT
>CAJXRL010000200.1 GCA_913059105.1 uncultured Flavobacteriales bacterium | reverse complement strand
GAGATTTCTGCCTGTCTCGTGGGCTCGGAGATGTGTATAAGAGACAGTAATAATTCAATCTGTTTATTCAATGTTCACTAACGTGACCATTGATGCTCGCGTTATAAAGTTAACTAAAGTTCTTTCTGTAATCTAAGCTGTTTCTCTTAGGTTTTAAGTTCTAATACTAAAGGAAGACATAAATTAGCGTAATGACTAAACAAGTTGAACGAATTGCTAGTTTAATATCTCTATTGTTAAGATAATTATCGCTGGTATTAGTGCCCAACTTGTATTTATTTCTTCTTAATGTTCCTTCCTCTTTACATTTACTTCCAGAGTCTTGTTAAAAATTCAGTAACATTTTTATAACTTATCTTATTACAAATTTCCTCGTCAAACTGTTGCTTAAGACCCTCGCTAATTTGCTGATAACAAGTAGCATTTTTGTGTTCTTTAAAATAAAAGGGGATCCTTGATTTATCTGGATGACTTTTGGTATAGTAGTAGTCTGCACCATAACATACAGCATTTTGGGCTCCTAATCCAATTCCGTAAGCAATGTGTTCTTGCAGCGTTTCGGGTTTTTCGTTATTTACAAACGCTCTCAAAAAATTAGCTCCAATCAAGCCTTGTCTGCTAATTATTTCTTGAGCAATTTCATCTGGCAAATTACGAGGGTGATCAAAAACTGATCTATAATTTGAGTGACTTGCAATAATTGGAACGCTTATATTATTTTTAGAAACGTAGTTTAATATATCGTACGCTAATGCATCACTTGTGTGCGAAAAATCAATAGCAATATTTTTTTTATCTAAAAAATCAATTAAAGCCTTTCCATCATTTTTCAGTCCAATGGAAGTGTAATTTCCTCCGCCAAACCTATTTTCTAAATGATGAGTAAACCCGATGTAGAATATATTCCCAACATTATTTGCGATCGTTTGAAAGTTCTCAAAACCCTGTTTTAGGGTTATATTTTCATCACAAAAAGCAGATGCATTTTCTATTGAGGCTAACATCCCAACATTCTTATTGTCAGTTAAGTTTTCAATATGGTGTTTTTCAAAACTATATAATTGATTCTTTTGAACATTTAGGCTGTGAAAAATTTCGCTTTGTTCAATACCAAGTCTATGGCTATTTAATTGTGTTGGGGTAAAAATGGCCATTACTTGCAACTTAACATTCCCTTCAGTTAAGTAAGGTATAGAACAACCTATGTCTTCTTTTTTGTGAATATCAGAATTTGGCTGAGTTAGGTAGATTAGTAAATCACAATGTATGTCTATAATTGGTCTATTCATGAGGTTTGTAAAGCTACTAAATAAACAATCTACTTCGTTTAATTGCTTGATTTTAACATCAATGAATTATCATTACATATTGCAAACGTCAGAAAACTGGTGTCGATTTAAGTTGGAAGGAAGAGTGCCATTGCCTTCGTTCGGTACTCTTCGGCGGGCGAGCAATACGTTGAATATCCCCAATTGTATTTTTTGTTTGTCATCTTCCGCATACAAGTAAACTTGTCGCGAAATACGGTTTCTCCTTTCAAATGAACTTGTGACTCACAGACAAACGGATTCCCTGAGGGCATCCTTGATTGTTAAATGGTGCTTCAATATTTTGAAAACGCCGCTTACAGCGCCTATTTTTTGTTCGATTCATTTTGTTTACAAGCGCGCTTGACACAAAAATCATCAAACAAAAAAACCCATCCTTTCGGATGGGTTTTCAACTTATTGAGGTCTCGAGCGGATTCGAACCGCTGTAGGCGGTTTTGCAGACCGCAGCCTAGCCGCTCGGCCACGAGACCCTACTTTAATTGGACAACGAAATTAAACAATTTGAACTGCTTAATTCACGTTTTAATCTTATTCCTCGATTACAATGCTAACCTTTTCTATGGTTGCCTTAATTGGAGGGTTCAACTTGCTAATTTTTAGCCGAATAAACTGTATTGTATCAAAATTAGCGTACAACGAATCTACTATGCGTTGCCCAACATGCTCAATTAATTTTGAAGGAATCATCATCTGTTTTTCCACTAATCGATACACCGCTGAATAGTCAATCGTCCCATCCAGCTTATCCGTTTTAGCGCTTTTGCTAAAGTCCGTTTCCATTTCAATGTTCACTTCAAATCTTCCGCCAACAATAGATTCTTCTTCAAAAACTCCATGATAAGCATGAAAAACAGCGTTTTCAATCAGCACTTTATGCATTATCTAACGTTTTAATTCCTGCTTCCATCCTAGCCAAAGTTTCTTCTTTGCCCAACAATTCAGCAATTGAAAACATGGATGGTCCCATTCCCTTTCCAGTAACTAATAATCTAAACAAAGGCAAAACTGCTCCAATTCCCTTTTCTTTCACTTCTAAAAAGCTTTTAAAAGTTTGCTCAATGTTGTCTGTTGTGTACTCTTCAATTCCTGCAAACTCTGCAGTCCATTCTGTCATTAATTCAGCACTTCCTTCCTTCCACTTTTTTCGAGTAGTTTTTTCGTCAAACTCTGTCGGTGCAGCAAAAAAGTACGCTCCTTCCACAGGAATATCTGCTAAGAAAGTTGCTCTTTCTTTCATCATTCCGCAAACGCCTCCTAAAAATTGCTCCTCTGCGTTCTTAACTACGTCCAAGTCACTATAACCATTCTTTAAAAGGCTTGCTAATGTGACATTGTCCTTCCCTCTCAAATATTGTTGCTGAAACCAACTCGCTTTATCAGGATCAAATTTCGATCCTGCTTTTCCTACTCTTTCCAGCGAAAACGCTGCTGCCAACTCTTCTAATGAAAACAGTTCTTGACTAGTTCCCGGATTCCAACCTAAAAAGGCTAAAATATTCATGAAAGCTTCAGGAAAATATCCTTTTTCTCTATATCCAGAAGAGACTTCATTTGTTTTAGGATCCTTCCATTCCAAAGGGAAAACAGGAAAACCCAAACGGTCACCGTCTCTTTTACTCAATTTTCCATTCCCATCAGGTTTCAACAATAAAGGCAAGTGTGCGAACTCAGGCATCGTTTCTGACCAACCAAAAGCCTCGTACAAATAAATGTGAAGTGGTGCAGATGGCAACCACTCTTCGCCACGAATTACATGAGAAATATTCATCAAATGGTCGTCAACAATATTTGCCAAATGATAAGTTGGCATTCCGTCTGATTTATATAAAACCTTATCGTCTAAATGTGATGTTTGAACTGAAACCCAACCACGAATCAAATCTTTGAATTTAATCTCTTCGTTTCTAGGCATCTTAATTCTAATCACATACGGATCTCCGTTTGCCATTCTTTTTTCAACTTCCTCAGCTGAAAGCGAAATGGAATTTTTCATGCGCATTCTTGAAATAACATTGTATTGCGGAGCGGCAACTCCAGCTTTTTTCAAGTCTTCCCGCATTTGATCCAGCTCTTCAGGGGTATCAAAAGCATAGTACGCCTTGTCGGCATCCAACAATTGTTGAGCGTATTTTTTATAAAGCCCTGCTTCCTTTCTTTCAGATTGTTTGTATGGTCCTACATCTCCGCCATACCCTTGTCCTTCGTTTGGTAAAAACCCACACCACTTCAACGATTCTTGAATATACTCTTCTGCTCCAGGCACAAATCTAGTTTGATCAGTATCTTCAATTCTCAATAAAAAATCGCCCCCATGCTTCTTAGCAAAAAGGTAGTTATATAAAGCTGTTCTAACTCCACCCATGTGCAACGGTCCTGTAGGACTTGGTGCAAAGCGAACTCTTACTCTTCTCTCCATTTTAATGCTTTTAATTTTAAGGGCGCAAAGGTAAAAAAGTAAGCGGGCATATTGATTATGTTTGTGAGGAAATGCGTCCACAACAAAAAGTCCCAAAAAAGAAGGAAGAAGTTAAAATTCTCCCACTATCCTCATCTGTTGACTATGAGCTACTTGATTGTGGTGGTAGAAGAAAATTAGAGCGCTTTGGCGAGCTAATTGTAGACCGTCCAGAGTCAGAAGCAGAGTGGCCAATTCGTATTCCTAAAAGAGAATGGGAGAAGGCTGATTGGCACTTTTATGAAGAAAAGGGAAAAAAAGGAACTTGGACCAACAAAACCAACGCTCCTGAAAATTGGGATATAGAATACGAATATCATAACGTTAAACTGCAATTCAATTTAAAAATCACCGCTTTCAAACACATCGGAGTTTTTCAGGAACAAGCTGAGAATTGGAAGTTCATGCAGCGGGAGTTAATAAAACTTAAGGGAGACGTAAAAGTGCTCAACCTTTTCGCTTACACAGGGGCAGCAAGTATTGTTGCGGCGGCGGCAGGCGCCCATGTTACCAACGTTGATTCTGTTAAGCAAGTTTTGAATTGGGGAAGAGAAAATGCAGAAAAGAATGAAGTAGAAAATATTCGTTGGATTTTAGAAGATGCCCGAAAATTTGTAAAAAAGGCCATTCGAAGAGGCGACAAATATCAAGGAATAATCATGGATCCGCCTGCTTATGGATTGGGAAGTAAAAATGAAAGATGGAAGATAGAAAACGATTTGCAAGAGCTTATGCAAGACGTTGTTCAATTGCTTCACCCTAAGCGTCATTTCTTTATTCTCAACACCTATTCTCCAAAATTGCCCATGCAAAAATTGAAAAACTTACTTCGAAAAATTGATGGTTTTCCTGATAAGTATGAGTGCACAACTTTGGGTCTAAAGTCTGCTTCGGGACAACAATTAGGGTTAGGAAATTTAGTGCGTTTTTCGAAGTAACTTTTGCTTAACTTCATATAATCAATTTAAACGATGTATAAACATCTATTTCGATTGAGTTTAAACAACTATGGCTAACAATAACTTTCATCTTTTACTTAACAAACTTGATGAGTTTACTAGAAAATACTATGTAAACCAAATCATTAGGGGCTTAATTTTATTTTTAAGCTTAAGTTTTATTCTGTTCTTAAGCATTGTCATCCTAGAATACTTCGGAGAATTCAATTCTGCCATAAGAACTGGTTTGTTTTTTGGTTTCACGATATTACTGCTCGGTGTCTTTGGTTTTCTAATTGCAATTCCAGTATTGAAA
>CAJXRL010000199.1 GCA_913059105.1 uncultured Flavobacteriales bacterium | reverse complement strand
ATATCCCTGAGATTCAATTTCAGATTTGAATTTTGTTTTATCAAACATTTCAGCTAAATATTTATTTTTTCTTTTACAATATAAAGTGGTCGATTCTGAACTTCTTTTAAAATTCTACCGATATAAATGGATGCTAATCCTACTACAAATATTTGGATTCCTCCAATAAAAAGAATAAGAGCAACTGTAGATATATAGCCTGATTGGAAATCAATAAAATAAATTTTCATCAAACTTAAAACAATAAGCGTCAAGAATCCGATTATTGCAGTCAGTATTCCTGCATACGCTGACCATCGCAGTGGCAAGTCGGAGAAAGAAACAATTGATTCTACAGCCATGTTTAATCGTTTCCGAAAATTATAAGAACTTTTACCATCAATTCGATTTTGGCTTTCAATTTGAACGTAGCTTTTTTCAAAGCCAATCCAACTCTCTAAACCAGGAATATATCTGGCTTTTTCTGAAAGAGCATTGTAAGAATCTATGAACCGCCTGCTCATAATTCTCAACGTTGCAACATTAAGAGGTGTATTGTCTCCCGTTAATTTATTAAGTATTAGGTTAAATATCCTAGAACTTAGAGTTTTAAAAAACGAATCCTTTCTCTCATTTCTTAATCCGTAAACAATATCGACCTCTTCACCGTTTGTAAATAATTGCAAAAGTTTAGGAATTTCTTGAGGCGGATCTTGTTGATCAACATTTATCATACAAACGTAATCGCCTATGCTTTCTTTATAACCAGCAGAAACAGCAATATGTTGGCCAAAATTTCTAGATAAAAATATAAGCTTAACTCTAGTATTTTTACTGGCTAAGTCCTTCAGAACTTCTTCATCTTTCTTGGATCCTCCGTCAATAACAAAAATAATTTCTTGTATTTCAATACTGTTAAACTCAACCTTGTTTATCGATTCTACAAATCTTTCCGCTAGGTAGGAATCATAGTAGATTGGAGTAATTATTGACAATTTAGGAGACGTGGCCAAGACTATATATTTCCTACAAAATAAGTTAAAAAATATGGAAGGAACTTAAAAGTATGAGTTTATCAACGTGCATACTTTCAATTGCTCTTGAGAAGTTAAGTTAAAGAAGAACGGCAGCCTAATTAAGCAGTTAGAGTAATAATCCGATAATGGTAATTCTGAACCATTATATTTAGACTTATAAAACTCACTTGTATGAAGAGATAGATAGTGAAAAACTGCACCAATTCCATTGTCTGTCAATTTTTTAATAATCTTTTTGCGATCATTGGAATTTTCAGTTACAATATAAAACATGTGCGCATTATTTGTGGAATATGTCGGAATGCTTTGAACTCTTATTGGAAGGTCTTTTAGTTGTTCTTTATAAAATGACCATATCTCAAGTCTTTTATTTTGAATTCGCTCTAAGTTTTCCAATTGCGCCCAGAGAAAAGCAGCAATAATCTCTGAAGGTAAGAAGGAAGAGCCTATGTCTACCCAGCCATATTTGTCAATTTCTCCACGAAAGAAAGCCGAACGATTGGTGCCTTTTTCCCAAATAATTTCGGCTCTTTGAATAAATTGAGAATCATTGATAGCTAGTAGGCCTCCTTCGCCAGAAATAATGTTTTTTGTTTCATGAAATGAAAATGTTGCTAAATGTCCTATTGATCCTAATGCTTTTGTAGTTCCATCGGGGAAAGTATAATAACTTTCAATTGCTTGAGCAGCATCTTCAATAACAAATAAATTATACTCTTTAGCCAGTTTCATTATCTTGTTCATATCGCAGGCTACACCTGCATAATGAACAGGAACAATTGCTTTTGTTTTGGAGGTAATTAAACTTTCAATTTTATTTTCATCTATTCCCGGATGGTCGCTTCTGCTGTCACAAAAGACAATTTTCGCACCGCGAAGTACAAATGCATTTGCTGTCGAAACAAAAGTGTAAGAAGGCATTATTATTTCATCGCCATCTTTTATGTTAATTAGAATGGCAGCCATTTCTAAAGCGTCGGTGCAAGAGGTTGTTAAAAGAGCTTTTTGGATTCCATATTTATTTTCAAAAAACTGTTGACATTTATGTGTAAAAACTCCATTTCCGGAAATTTTTTGGCTTTCAACGGCTTCTTTTATGTAATCTGTTTCTTTTCCAGTCAGGTATGGCTTGTTAAAAGGAATTTTCATCAGTCTTATTTTTTTCTTGCTATCACAAAACAACTGCTTCCAGTAAATAGCTTTTTTTGATTGAGTACTTGCTTCATTTCCCAACGAAATGATTTTTGCATTAATCGCGTAATAAATCCGTCTTCTTTTTTATGGTCGTTTTTTTGTTTTTCTACTGAAGATGGGTCTTTCTGAAAGCCAAATTTTGCTGGAATTGTTCGAAGTAAGAAAATTGGGATGGTTAAAAATGCAAAGAAATAAGTGGCATATTTAACTTCATATCCATGCTTTTCAAGCATCCGTTTTAGTTGATCTGTCGTATATCGTTTGTAATGCCCAGAATAATTATCAACATCTGACCATAAAAACTGAAAAGCAGGAACAGTTAAATAAAGGTAACCATTGGGTTTCAAGAACCGAGTAACACTAGCTAAAAATGAATCATCGTCTTGAATGTGTTCCATAACATCAAAAAAACCAACAGAATCAAGACTTGAGTCTTCGAATTGCGCATTTTCTAAAGTAGAACAGATAACCTTGTTAATTCCTCTTTTTTTCGCCGTCAATGCTCCATGTTCACCGGGTTCAATTAAACATACATCAATTCCTTCTTTTTGTAATCTTAAAGCAACGAACCCATTTCCACCACCAATGTCGAAAAAGGATTGTGTAGGGCTGAATTTTTTAATGCTTCCTGCAATCACTTCATTTCTATGCTTAAACCAATAACTGTCATCTTCAAGTTCAGAAGCGTTTTGATTTCCCTCTTCAGGATAAGAAATGTCTGTTTGATTTAATGAGTAATAAATTCCGTTTTCCTTTCTCTTAATGTTTTTCGCTAATTGTTCTAATTGCATACGATTAGGTTTCATCTTAATTCAAAAGCAATATTAATATTAATATTGCTTTTGCTTCAAGTCGAAGGAAATTAGATACCATTATATGAAGATTATCTTTGCCACCCAAAATCCAAATAAAGTACTCGAAATTCAAAATCAAGTTGGTGATTTACATACTATTCAATCGCTACTTGAATTGAACTACCTTGATGAATTAGAAGAGACTCAAGAAACTCTTGAAGGGAATGCTTTGCAAAAGGCTCGATTTGTTTTTCAAAAATTTGGAAAAGCTTGTTTTGCAGATGACACAGGGCTTGAAGTGGAGGCTTTAAATGGAGAACCTGGTGTGCACTCTGCTCGTTATGGTGGTTCCGAAAAATCGTTTGAGAAAAATATGAACTTGGTTTTGTCTAAACTAAATGACATAGCCAATCGAAAAGCACATTTTAGAACGGCAATTGCATTTATCGATCAAAATGGCAAGGAACATTTATTTGAGGGGATTTGCAAAGGAGAAATTCTAAAGGTGAAAATTGGAGATGGAGGATTTGGATACGATCCAATTTTTCGACCGGAAGGCTTTCAAGAAACTTTTGCCCAATTGAGTATAGGTTTGAAAAATCAAATTAGTCATAGAGGTGTAGCTATTAGTAATTTAATTGAATTTCTTAAAGCCTAATTGAATCGTTAATTTAGCAATCCAAAAAATAATTATGCAAGCAAAAATAAAAACTGACAAAGGAGAAATGCTCGTTGAATTTTACGACAAGGATGCACCTAAAACTGTAGAAAATTTCGTTAAACTTTCAAAAGATGGATTTTACGATGGATTAACTTTCCATAGGGTAATTCCTGATTTTGTGATACAAGGTGGCTGTCCTGATGGAACAGGTGCGGGTGGTCCAGGTTACTCAATTGATTGTGAACTTGACGGTGAAAATCAATTTCATGACAAAGGAGTACTTTCTATGGCTCATGCAGGAAGAAACACGGGAGGTTCCCAGTTCTTTGTTTGCCATAGCAGAAATAATACAGCTCATTTAGATAGAAATCACACCTGTTTTGGAAAAGTAATTGAAGGATTAGATGTGATTGATATGATAGAAGCAGGAGACAAAATCAATAAAATAGAAATTATAGAAGCGTAAAAAATGAGTTTATCAATAAAAGGAAGAATTAAGACCGTTCTTGATGTAGAGAGTGGAACAAGTAAAGCCGGTAAGGGCTGGAGAAAACAATCATTTGTAGTTGACACAGGTGCTCAATATAACCCAGATGTTTGTTTTGGAGTATTTGGAGATGAAAAGATTGAAATGTTAGCTCGTTTTAATGCAGGAGCCGAAGTTGAAGTATCATTCAATGTTTCTTCACGAGAATACAACGGTAAATATTACCACAACATTGATGCTTGGAAAATTGATCCAATTGGAAGTCAAGCACCAAGTGGTAATACACCACCACCGCCGTCTGAAGAGCCAGTATCTTTAAATACAGCTGACTTAAGTTCAGATGCAGAGGACGATGATTTACCTTTCTAATTAAAAACGATTGGACTCTCTTACTCAAATTATACTCGGCGGAGCAGTAGGTGAAGCTGTTTTGGGTAAAAAAGTGGGCAACAAGGCTATTCTTTGGGGCGCGATAGGAGGTACAATTCCAGACTTAGATACAATCCCCGGTTTATTTCTTGACACGGTTAGTCGTTTAGAAATTCATCGGGGATTTTCACATTCCATTGTTTTTGCAATCCTAATTTCTCCTCTTTTAGGATTTATCATTTCTAAATTATACAGTCGAAAGGCTGAATCAAATTGGTGGGGATGGACTCAATTGATGTTTTGGGCCATTTTTACGCATCCTTTACTCGATATATTCACTACTTGGGGAACACAATTACTTTGGCCTTTGGAATGGCGCATAGCGATTCAATCGATATTTGTCATTGACCCGATGTACACGCTTCCGTTTCTAGTTTGTTTAACCGTGGTGCTCTTTTTAAAAAGAAATACTACAAAGCGGTTGAAATGGAATAGAGTAGGAATCTGTCTCTTATACACATCTCCGAGCCCACGAGACAGGCAGA
>CAJXRL010000198.1 GCA_913059105.1 uncultured Flavobacteriales bacterium | reverse complement strand
TCTACACAGAGTAGATCGTCGGCAGCGTCAGATGTGTATAAGAGACAGGGAGTATACTTTATTCAATTAAAAAATGAATCTGGAAGTGCATTAAAGAAAATAATAATAAACCACTAGGATAACTAACCATTAGATTATCTAGAATAGGAAAGAGGCTGGGGTTAACCCAGCCTCTTTTTAGTTAAGCAAATATTCTTCGATTTTATTAATTGTACTTTCAAAAAGAGGAATTTTCTATTCTATTTGGTTATTTATTGAACATTGATTTTTTGTGAGAATTGCTTTCCTTCGGTGAGAACTCTTATAATGTACGTTCCTTCTGGATACAAAGAGAGGTCAAGTCTTCTTGCATATGGCGAAAAATTTTGAATTAACTTTCCATTAATGTCAAAAATTTGAATGTTATCAACGCTAAAATTTTCTAGGCCATTCAATTGTAGAAATTCATCAACTGGATTAGGGTAAATCTGTAAGCTGTTGTTCTGCCGTTTCACTTCTCTTAAGGAAGTAAGAATAGTTGTTGTCATAAATAAACCGCTATCCCCTGCTACAAATGCTTTGCCATTTCCAAAAAGCTTTACAGTATTAATAGGATGTTGGGTAAAATATAAGTCCCATCGATTTGAATCTCTGACCACAATTGCACCGCTATTGGCAAACTGCTTTCCGCCACCTATTCCAATGCCATTCGATAAAAAACTAAACTCATTTATAAATGGATTTTGAAAAACGGGTGGATTAAAGCTGTTGTCAATAACAAAGGTCCTTCCTAAATCTATGGAGGTATACATATTCTGAAAACCTTTATTGGTGTACGCAAACCAAGTATTATTTCCTGCAAATGCTACTGCCGAAACCCCAGAATTATCTAAAAATATAGAGTCGGGAACGGAGAATGGACTCGAGTATTTTAATAAATATCCATTGCTATGACCAAAGATACTTGAGAAACTATCTGCATCAACAGTTGTGAAACGTGATACGTTTGAAGATAAAGAAGTCTCAGATCGTTGAACCGAAAATGGACCATCGTAGTAATTGTGAAAAACTGCATTGCCATCGCAATTCTCACCATAAGTATAAAGATTTATATAGCCATTTCCTGCGTTAGCCGGTAGAATTGAAAAACCATCTATCGAACAAAATTGAGTAGAATCGTCATAACCAAATATCTTGTAGTTTAATCCCTCATTAGCTGTTGAAACACCATGATAGCCTTTCTCCCAAGTTAAATACAAGCCAGAATCAAGAGAACCAAAGCTGAAACTTCCGTGATGATCTATGCCTATGATTCTACCGTTATTACCAGACTTCTCCCCAATGGTTGGTGCGGTTAAATTAGTCCACGTTATACCTCCATCTGTTGTTTTCTTAAATAAGTAATTATCTCCTACGATGTAACCAGTATCAGGGCTTTGAAAGTACATGTCATTGATATGTTCGGTGGTTCCCGTAGTTAAGGTTACCCAACTTAAATTTTGAGCAGCGCTATTCATGGCAAGGAATGTTAATAATAGGATGATGGAATAATTTTTCATGGCTTATATTTTTAACAAATTTGAACATTGTTCAACCATAAGCACAGGTACATTTAGCCCCTTTACAGGTATTTTTTTCCATTTTCACGAAAATAACTAGGAGAATAGCCTGTTTTACCCTTAAAGAATTTCGCGAAATGAGAAGCATCTTGGTAGTTTAAGAAAAATGCAATTTCTTGAAATGAATGATTAGTGAATAAAACTAACCTCTTGGCCTCCAAAATAATTCTGCTATAAATTAATTCTTTGGGGCTAACACCCAATTCCTTTTTAGAAGCAGAAGAGAGTTGCTTCTCACTACAATTTAGCATATGAGCATATTCAGCAACGTTGTGAATTTGTAAGTAATGCGTATCGATTAACTGCTTAAAATTAAACGATACGCTATCATTGTTTGACGTGATAGCATTTATTGTAGTGTTAAATAGCCTTTTACAGTGAATTAGAAACGTATTCAAATAAGATTTAATGAGGTCTTTTCCAAAAGAGTCAATGGTGTCTTGCTCAATTAGAATACTGGCTATTAAAGGTTGGAAAATGTGGAAATTTTGAAGGTTAAGATTTAGAATGGGTTTCTCTGAATTATTATTCAAAAATGGGAATTCACGTAATCTAGATTGGCCAGAAGGATAGAAATCTCTTGAAAACAAGATAACATAACCTTTAGATTGATCCGTTCTCACCACATTGTGAACTTGACCTGGAGAAACAAAATGGATACTCTGATCTTTTATCGAAAATGATTGGAAATCAATATTATGTTCTCCACCGCCTTTTTCAAAAATAAAGACTTCGTAATAATTGTGTCTATGTGGTATCGAAGTGTCATAACTTCCTTCTTTGGTAAGTTCAACTAACTGAAAAGGAATGCTAGATTCATCGTCAATTAAAAAGCTATGTATCGGAATGTTTTTCAAGTTGAAAAAGTACCAATAAATCAATTAGCTAATATTTCATCCATTTACTGAACTTAATATTAAAATAATCACTATTGATGGAAAAACTGTCTCTACGCGGCCTTACCTAAGTGGTTCAAAAACTTAGTATGGTTTATTATAGCACCAATAAACGAAGGTTCTGAATTGTAAGGTAATCCAAATTCTAGCGCTGTTTCTTCTACAATTTTTGCAAGCGCAGGCAAGTGAACGTGAGAAACATTTGGAAATAGGTGATGTTCAATTTGATAATTCAAACCACCAACATACCATGATAAAATCTTGTTACTTGGAGCAAAATTGGCGCTTGTTACCAATTGGTGAAAAGCAAAATCTCCTTCTACTTGATCTTTTTCGTCAGGGATAGGAAACTCTGTATCTGGTGTAATGTGGCCCGATTGGAATATGAGAGCTAAAACCATTCCTGCTAAAAAGTGCATGGCAAACCAAGCACCTAAAATATGATACCAAGGCACGTCCAATACGTAAAGGGGTAAAGCTAAAATAATAGCATAATATGCTATTTTTCTTACAATTAGAGCAAGCATTTGTCCTTTAAATGTTTTCCCTTGAGGCTTTAATAGTCCCATATCTCGAAAATGGAATAATTGACCAAAATCTTTAACAGTTGCCCATAAAAAGGTCATTAATCCATAAAAGAACCAAGCATAATAGGCTTGATATTGGTAAAATGACTTTCTAGGTTCTTGAGGAGAGAAACGCATTACTCCTTTTGGGCTAACATCTTCATCGAAACCCGCTACATTGGTATACGAATGGTGCAAAACGTTGTGTTGAATTTTCCAATTGGTAGTTGATCCAGATACAAAACCCAATGTAATGGCTCCAATAATTTCATTTACTTTTTTGCTTTTTGATAAGCTACCATGACAGGCATCATGCATTACACTTAACCCACAACCAGCAACTCCTAGACCCATTAATAGCCACAGACCATAAAATGTGAGCATACTACCACCATAATTGTCAGTAATAATAAAAAGGAAAGGCACGATATACATCAAAGGCATGACAATGACTTTAATCCATATTCTGTAATCGCCAGTACGAGATAAATTGTTGGTTTTAAAGTACTCGTTAGCTCTTTTGCGAAGAGTAATTCCGAATTCTTTAGTATTGTTTGGTTTAAATTTAAGGGGTTTGAATTTTTTCTCAGCCATAATTTAAATTTAAGTGCAATGTTAGCTCTAACAAGCTAAAATACTGTTATAATCAAAGGTTTTTATTAAGATTCTTTTGTGAATTCCCTTTATGTAATAGTAACTGTTGCTCTATGAGTTGATTGGCTTAGTCTCTTTTTATACTTTTTGATTTAATAAAAATCAAGAAAAATACAATAGAACTACAAATTGCTGCCTCTTTAAAAAAGAGACCATTATTTAAATGACACCCGATTGACCAAATTCCTAAAACAACACTTGTCAACAGAGAAACAACCACTTGCTTATTTAGTTCGAAAGTTCCGAATTCACTACGTGTAGATTCTTCGTTTGTGAAAGCGTTAGGGCGTAAAACTTGAGGCATAATACTTTGATTTAAAGCTGAACTTAGCAGCAAGATTGAATAATGTGATAATAAATTGGTATTCCAATAGTGATGTTCACAGGAAATGTTACTGCAAGCGCCATTGGAATATAAAGGCCAGGATTGGCTTTTGGTATTGAAATTCTCATAGCTGCGGGCACAGCAATGTACGAGGCGCTAGCTGCAAGAATAGAGATTAGCAATCGATCTCCCATGGAGTCTAAGAAGAAACTACTCAATAATGCCATAAGTGATCCATTAACAAGTGGTGTAATGATGGCAAATAGAATAGGGGATAATCCACTTTTCCAAAGGCCGCTTAATTTTTTGCCACTTGTAATTCCCATATCAAGTAAAAAAACTGCTAAAAATCCTTTAAATAATTCAGTAGTGAAAGGGCGAATACCCTCGGCTTGTTGTTCAGTTGCAATAAAACCAATTACTAAACTTCCAACTATTAACAATACACTACCGCTCACCAAAGAATGTTTTAGCAGCTTACCAATTGACATTTCTACTTCTTTATTTTTACTAAAAAGTTTTACCAATAGAACTCCCATAATGATAGAAGGTGCTTCCATCATTGCCATAATAGCAATCATGTGACCCCCAAACTCTATTTTTTGCGATTCTAAAAAGGCAACTGTAGTCACAAAAGTTACGGCACTTACGGAACCATATGCTGCTGCTACAGCTCCGGCATTTGGGATTCCAAGTCTTTTCTTTAGAATGAAAAAAGTTAGTATTGGAATAACGATAGCAGATAATATTCCGGTTAAAACGGCTGTGACCACTGATGCGGAAAGTTCGCTGTGAGCTAGTTCTTGTCCACCTCTGAAACCAATCGAGAATAGCAGGTACAATGAAATAAAATTGGAAGAGGTTTTAGGAATTTCTAAATCACTCTTTAAACATACCGCTACTATTCCTAGAACGAAGAACAGTAGTGCCGGGTTAGTTAAGTTTTCTAGTAATAAACTTAAGTCCATTCTTGGTTTTGCTTCTGTTGAGTCACCTTATCTGAATTCTTAGTTTGGACTAATTTAATTTCAATAGTGCAATTAATCAACATCTGTCTCTTATACACATCTCCGAGCCCACGAGACAGGCAGAAATC
>CAJXRL010000197.1 GCA_913059105.1 uncultured Flavobacteriales bacterium | reverse complement strand
CTACACAGAGTAGATCGTCGGCAGCGTCAGATGTGTATAAGAGACAGAAATATTAATTACCTTTTTGGCAGCATCAATTTCAACCACGTTTTATTCCTGTGCAGATGATGATGATGATACACTCGTAATTCAGCCAACTTCAGGCCCAACTCAAAACATTGCAGAAATTGCAATAGAAGACTCAAGAACAGATAGTTTGGTGGTGGCACTTACGGCAGCAAATTTAGTTTCAACTTTTACTGGCACAACAAACTACACAGTATTTGCACCAACAAATCAAGCTTTTGTAAATTTATTAGCCACTAACAATGCTTGGAACAGAGTCTCTGATATTGATGCTACTACACTAACAAACGTTTTATTATATCATGTAACTGCAGGAAAGGTTATGGCGTCTGCTTTAAATGATAACACCTACATTACAACTTTAAATACACAAGGAAGTATAAATAGTGAGGCAACTGTAATTGAAGTAGACATAACGGGGGGAGCAAAGTTGAACAATTCATCTAATATAGATGCAGTAGATATTGAAGCTACAAATGGAGTTATTCATATCATTGATGCTGTATTATTACCTAGAAACATAGTAGAGTTAGCCGTAATCGATGAAAGATTTACAACATTAGTTGCTGCGCTAAGTATATTTGGAGATACAATAACCGGAGCTTTATCAGGAAATGGCCCGTTTACTGTATTCGCTCCTACAAACGCTGCATTCCAAAGATTATTAGACTCTAATCCTGCATGGACTTCTTTAAGTGATATTCCAAGAACTACCTTAGATGCAGTTCTAAAATACCATGTTGTAAGCGGAGCAAACGCACAAGCAGATGAGATTAGTCAAGATCAAGTATTAACAACTTTAAATACTGGAACGTTAACGGTCGATTTAACAAATGGAGCTCAATTGAAAACAAGTAGCACAACGCAAGGAAATGTAAACATTATTGTTACTAATGTTCAAGGAACTAACGGCGTTATTCATGCCGTTGAAGAGGTTCTATTACCTTAATTATTAATACTACAAATCAACGAAAAGGGATACCAATGGTATCCCTTTTTTATTGTTTAAAAACTTATTCTCCTGCCCAATAAGGTTTCGGGTCCCATCCTGCACCATATAAATCCCCAATCTAAAATCCAATGCGAATTGCAACTTTGATTCACTGCATTCTGAAAATTTGAAAAATCTAATTTTCTGGGTCCCTTTCTATTTCATTTAGGGTCCCTTTCTATTTCATTTAAACGATCTAAACAATTCTAAATTAAACCAATTTGCTAATTCTATGAATAATGAAATCGTTGTGTCCCAGTAAGTCTAAACGAAATTAGAAATAAAATAGAATTTTTCATCTCACCAAATCCTGCAAATAATGAATTTCAAATTAATACAGCTGCTCCAATGAGATTTACATCCATTCAGCTTTTCTCTATCAATGGTCAGTTAGTGAAGCAATTTAACGCTAGACAACGGTTGTTAAAATTCAAAAGTTAGAGTCGGGTATCTATTTTCTGAAAATTGAAACTGATGAAGGTAAATTAACAAAGAAGGTATTGGTTAACAATTAGTACTCATCAAAAAAGACAGTTAGAATTCTTTTATTTCTTGTTTTATTCAGCCAGCTTTATACGGGCAAACAACGATTGATAGCTTTTTTGTTTTTCAAGGAAGTGAACAAACTGTGGATTCCTCTCTTTTTAATATGCATCTTTGAATAACTAATTTTTAAAATACTTTTATGCTTGGTTTAAAACTAGCTACAGACAATCGTTGGGCTAAATTGGCTGAAACAAATATTGAAGAACTCTTAACAGATCATGCCTGGTGCGAGCAAAAAGCCGCAACTAATGCAATAACTATAATTTCCTTAAATCCTGATCGTACAGAATTGGTGACCGATTTGTTGCTGCTTGCCCAAGAAGAGTTGGATCATTTTCGGATGGTGCATGACATCATTAAAGAACGTGGATTTACATTGGGGAATGAACGAAAGGACAGTTATGTAAACCAATTATTCAAAGCAAGAATTAAAGGTGGTAATCGTCACCAAGGCCTAATAGACCGTCTATTATTCTCAGCTATGATTGAAGCTAGAAGCTGTGAACGCTTTAAAGTTCTTTCTGAGAATATTAAAGATAAAAAATTAGCAAAATTTTATCACGACTTAATGATAAGTGAAGCCGGTCACTACACTACATTTTTAGGCTTTGCTCGTAAATACGCTGAAGGAATTGATGTGGAAAAACAATGGAAAGAATTACTAGTACTAGAAGGTCAAATTATACAGAATTATGGTAAGTCTGAAACAATCCATGGGTAAGGAAATTATTGAACCTTAATGGAGTAAGATCATCACATTCATTTATTCACTACTTTTCGTCGGCTATCCCCTTCTTATAAAGACAAATCCTAAAACCATTCGTAATTCTTAATAACCAAATTCGTAATTCTCAATAACCAGATTGCTTCGTTGGCTATCGCCTCCTTGCAATGACGATTCCTACAACCATTCGTAATTTATAATTCCCAAATTCGTAATTATAAATTAGTAATTATAGACTCTATTAGTGCAACAACATCCTGCAAGTGGTAACGATCTATTCCTGCGTTGTAACTCATTGCTCTCGATTTTGCCAAACGTTGAATTGCTATTAACTCCGCTCTTGTTGCTGCTTGAATGTCAGAACGCAAAATGGTTTTTTCATTCATTAATTCACCTAATTTAATGACATGAGCTCGTTGAATGTTTCTACGATAAGCATCTGTTTTTTTACCTGATAAAGCTTCGCTCCAAACTCCCTTTCTCAAGTCACTTAACATACTAACTAACGTATACGCTTTGTTGCCATTCAATGCTTCATTGTCTATCATTCGTTGCAAACGGCTTTTGCTCAATACATTTCTCAACTGCCTTGTTTGCATTTTCTGAATTTGCTCCACACTTCCACTTGGACTAATGTTCTTTACTATATCCGATTGAATCAACCAAGTTGGAGAAGTAAATACATTTAAATTTAACCACTTGATTGCGCTTTCTTGTTCTGTTTTAATCAAGTGCGTATACACATCCCCTTTCTGATCTGTGGTCAAAAACTCCTCATACACCCCGCCAATATTTGTGACTACATGTCCGCAATACCTTGACCATACTCCAATTAATTCTCTGTACAATTCACTTAAATCCTCATATCCTTCCTCTGGTGTTGCCGTCCATTCATTTAAATTTTTAGCAACAATCTTCAAATTGCTCAACCCGTATGAACTAGCTTTTATCGGGTCATCTCCTACCGATTCTGTTTGCGAACTAGGGTCAAAACGATTGCTACCACCAAACAAATAAACAGGGTCTCCGGAATGTTCATTAATCCAACCATTTAAAGTAGATTTCTCTTCTTGTGCAGAGTTTGCACTAAGAATGGCTCTGTATCCCCAATTAATAGCATACATGTCGTAAGGCCCTAGCATTCGAACCCAACGTACTTCTCCATCACCCGGTTGAGCAACGTAATTGTATCTGGTATAATCCATTAAGGTAGAAGCCAATCCCCACTTATTGGTAAAACTTGGCGAACGCAGAGAATCCGTTGGATACGCATAACTTGCTTTCATGTTATGTGGCAAGCCCAATGCGTGTCCAATTTCATGTGAGATTACCATACGCATCATTTCTCCAATTTCTGCCTCGGGTGTATTCAACGTTCTAGCCTTAGGATTGGCTGCTCCTGTTTCTAATAGATATCTATTTCTGTACGAGCGCAAATGGTTGTGATACCAAACAATGTCGCTTTCAATAATTTCTCCAGAACGAGGGTCACTTACGCTTGGTCCCATCGCATTCCTTGTGGTGGTCGCCACATAACGAACAGTTGAATAACGAGCATCTTCTGGACTCCAATCCGGGTCTTCTTCTTGTGTAGGAGCGTCTTTCGCCAAAATTGCATTTTTGAAACCTGCAACCTCAAATGCTTTTTGCCAATCTTCAATTCCTTGTTTAAAATAAGGTCTCCACTTTGCGGGAGTTGCAGGGTCCAGGTAATAAACAATTGGTTTTATAGGTTCTACCAACTCTCCTCTAGCATATGCTTCAGGATCTTTTGGTTCCAATCTCCATCTTCTAATGTATGTCTTTCGATCTGCTTTTAATGCTTCAGAGCCATAGTCTATTTGGCTTATTCCAAACCATCCAACTCGTTTGTCCATCAGTCTTGGCTGCATTGGTTTTTCAGGCAACAAATACATGGACTGGCTCATTTGCATGGAAATAGTACCTGACCTGTATCCACTTGGTGGCGCTGATGCAGAATAGGTCATATCATGTCGTACCTCAATGTTTTGAGGATAACTTTGCATGCGGTTAATAAAGCTTCTCGTTTTATCCAAAGTTCTCACTTTGTATTGTTTTCTTGAAAAACTGCTCAAGCCACTGAGAGCAGGAATATCTTTCAGAAACAAGTTATTTACCTCTATAACAGCAGCTGTAGAATCTTTATTAAATGCCATTATTTTAAAGGCTGCCAAAACAGGTGCATAATTATTATCTGAAACCGATTTAAAAATGGGCAAAGTGTCATTCGCCACACTGTTGAACGATATCGATTTTAAATGAATGCTATTGTTCACTCTCGACCAACGAACCACTTGCTGATTGGTTTTTGAACCTGCATTTAAATAACCACCACCAAAACCAGAAGGAATCTTGGCAATTCTACTTACCAATAACATATCTTTTTCTAACTGATCAAAAGGCAATTCAAAATAGTACTTCTCCTCTACTCTATGCACAACAAATAAACCACTATCGCTTTTCGCTTGAGCGGTAATTACTTCTTTGTATTTTTTAATACCTGCTTTCTTTTTTGGCTTGCTCGCTGCAACAGCAGTTTTACCTTTTTTACCCTTCTTTTTTTGCGCTTGGGTTGAAATAGCAAGCAGCATAACCAAACTCAGGGTTAAGATCTTTTTGAATGTTATCATCGAATATATTTTAGAATTTCGAAGATAAGGATTGATTAACCAAAATGGAGACTTATATAAAAACCAGGTAGTAGAACTCCATTATTTCTTAGCTCTTGAAGGTAGTTTTGGGCTACAACTTTTTAGAAATAACTCCTGTCTCTTATACACATCTGACGCTGCCGACGATCTACTCTGTGTA
>CAJXRL010000196.1 GCA_913059105.1 uncultured Flavobacteriales bacterium | reverse complement strand
CTGTCTCGTGGGCTCGGAGATGTGTATAAGAGACAGGATCTGGCTAAGATATTTGGCAAAGGAAAAGGAAAGCCAAAGCACCGTCCTAAAAGATGAGGATAGTTTTAATTCTAGTTTTTCTGAGTTCGCTGCAACTTACTGCCCAGGATATTTCGTTTTCGACCGAAATTAGAGATTCAACTATTCACATTGAAGAAGATTCAGAATTAGTATCAAAACTGATGTTTTACGTTTCTGATTTACAACTAGAAACCAAAGATGGAGAATTTTTAGAAATGGATTCTTACTATTTAATTGACTTTGGTGATTCGAGGTCACTACTAATTAAAGATGTTAATCCCGATAAGAAAGAGATTAAATCCATCCAATTTAAATTGGGAATTGACTCAATAACAAATGTTTCAGGTGCTTTTGGCGGAGCGTTGGACCCTACAAAAGGAATGTATTGGAGTTGGCAAAATGGTTACATTAACTTTAAAATGGAAGGGAATGTAAATGATGAAGATTATGTTCTTCACCTTGGGGGGTATATGTCTCACTTTAAGTCGGTGCAGCAAGTTGTTTTACCAGTTTTAAATCGGTCAATTGAGTTTAAAATTATTCTTCCACTGAATGAATTACTTGAAAAAGTAATTCCGGAAGACAATACGGTTATGAGTCCAAGCTTGGAGGCTGTTGCAATTTCAAAAAGAATAGCTTCTACTTTTTATTTAAAATAAATGAAGAAGAACGTACTAGCATTAATTGCCATCGGATTCTTTTTGCTTTCATTCCAACAGGCACAGAAAGGTTTGTTAGAAATCCCTAATTTATTTCCGAAGCCTTCTTATAATTTTAAGAATAACCCATTAGATTCGAATAAAATAAAGCTAGGCCGTTTGCTTTTCTACGATGGAATTTTGTCTAAAGACAATTCCATTTCCTGCTCTACTTGTCATTCTCCATTTAGTGCATTTGCCCACAACGATCATGATTTGAGTCACGGAATTGATGATAAAATAGGAGTTCGAAATGCTCCAGCATTATTCAATTTGGCTTGGCAATCATCGTTTATGTGGGATGGAGCTATAAATCATATGGACATGCAAGCTTTAGCACCAATTTCGTCGACTACCGAAATGGGTGAGAACATAGCTAATGTGGTGGTAAAGCTTCAAAAGGATTCTTTTTACAGGAATAAATTTTACCAAGCGTACAATGATTCCATTGTAACTGGTGAGCATGTCTTAAAGGCGCTTTCTCAATTTCAATTGACCTTGGTTTCGGCAAATTCTAAATACGATAAAGTAAAAAGAGGGGAGAATGAATTCACTGATCAAGAACTGAAAGGCTATAAATTATTCCAAAAAAATTGTAACTCCTGCCATCAGGAACCTTTGTTCTCTAACTATAGTTTTGGACAAAATTACATTGCAGTTGATTCAGTTTTAAAGGACTTTGGAAAAGGATCAATTACCAAATTGATGAAGGATAGTCTATTGTTTAAAATACCATCTCTTCGAAATTTGAAATACAGCTATCCATATATGCATGATGGTCGTTTTTATACCTTAAATAAAGTATTGAACCATTACATTTCAAAAGAGACTACATTGAAATTTAAAAAGGACGGACTTAAAAAAATAAGTTTGTCTCCCAACGATAAGGTGGATTTGATTTCCTTCTTGTTGACTTTGAATGATAAAGAGTTCGTTTTTAATAACAAACATCGTTTTCCAAGAGAATTATTAATAAAATGGAAGGAATAGAATGATTTAAACGTCAAACTATAAATAAACAAAAAGCTTTATGAAAAAAGGATTAACAGTTACAGGTTTTATTGCTTTAGCATTAAATTTCAGTGCTCAGACAACAGCCGATGTTACCTCTTGGTTGCAAGATACCGTTACAACTGGAACATATTACATGGCAAATAATTCTACGCCCATATCTAATAGCATTTTGGTTAATTGTCAAAGAGTAGAGTATTCGGCAACTAGCGTTTATGTCACAACTCAAGGTGTACCTTCTTATCCTACAGGCCCGTTTCTAGATGGTAATCCATCACTAGCAACTGCTCAGAATGCGATTTATCAAATTCCAAGAAGCCCCGTTCAAAATTTGGGGACTGCTCAATCTACAGTAGGCGGAAATATTGGAATATTTGTAAATGGAGTTTCGTTATTTGATTATAGAGATGGAGTTGCATGGGATCCAACTACAAATGCTTTGTGCGGAGGCCCAGGAAATCCAAGATGCCCCGGTGGGCCAACGACGACGCAAGATTGGAATAGAGATGCCATTCCAGCTGAAATGGTAGGATTTGACTGTTCAAAAGGTCATCCGGCAATGGGAAATTATCACCATCACCAAAACCCTTCGGCCTTTAACTTAGACAAGGTAGTGCTTTCTACTATTTGTAATTTATACGCTGCAAATGGTTTGTACTTGATTGACAGCACAGTTCATTCTCCATTAATTGGTTTTGCTTACGACGGTTTTCCAATATACGGAGCATATGCTTTTGCCGATACAAATGGAACAGGTGGAATTACTAGAATGAAATCAGGATATTCATTAAGAAACATTACCACAAGAACTGCATCTCCAACATCAATACCTGTTACTTCAGGCCCTGTTGTAAGTGCAACTTATTCATTAGGTTACTTTAGAGAAGATTATGAATTTATTACAAATGCCGCGACAGATGTTTTAGACGAGCACAACGGCCGTTTCTGTGTCACTCCTGAATACCCAAATGGCACGTATGCTTATTTTGCTACCGTAGACTCTAATTGGAATTCGGCTTATCCTTATGCCGTTGGTCCAACGTTTTACGGAACGTATGCGAATAGAAAAGTAACTTCAATTAACGAGCCTACTACACGGTTCATTCCAGCAGTTACAGGAATTTCTAATGCAAATTTGGAAGAGTATACAATCTCTATTTATCCAAATCCAGCGTCAGAATTAATTGCTATTCAAATTGGTAGTTTGGTGAAAGAAGATGTTACGATAAAATTAATAGATGCTTCAGGGAAATTAATTGATAGAACAATTGTAAAGAAGGGAAGTTCAATTGCTTATTTCGACATTCAAACTGTTTATTCAGGTATCTATTTTGTTCAATTTAGTCTAAATAATGGAGCACAATTAACTGAGAAAGTGATTGTAAAAAAAGAGTAGTGAAACATGAAGTTGAGTCCAATGTACTTTCGGTTTTACCGAGAGCTGCATTGGGCTTTTTTATTCCTGCAATTAATTCAAGCGCATAGGAGTGATAAGTTGAAATTCGGGTATGGCAACTTCAAAAAGTCTTCCCGTTTCTGTCTCTTTCATCAAATAGCTGCCCCACATCATTCCCATATCTGTTTTTAAATTACAAAAAGATTGATAGCCATGTGATTGTCCTGGGTGGATGATAGGTTGTTCACCTATTACACCTTCGCCTTTAATTTCAGAATGACTGCTGTCAGAATCAAAGATATACCAATGTCTGCTGAGTAATTGAACGGTTAATTCACCTTCATTTTTAACTTCAATGGTGTAGCTGAAAACATAACTTCCACTTGCAGGGGAAGAATGTTTCTCTTCATATTGGGGTTTTACAGAAACGCTAATATGATCTGTTAAAAATGTAGGCATAACACAATATTAATAAAAAACTACTTCCGTTTATTGAGGATTAATCGTTTTGACTTCAAATCCAATTAGTTTGTCGTAGATAGTACCATTTTCTCTGTGATAAACAAATATGTAATAATCGTTATTGGTTTCAGAATGTGTTCCTTCTATGGTAGATAAGTCACCTACTTGTTCTCCTTTTGGAAGGTATGCGTAATTGTAATTGTAATACCCCTGCTTTAACGTGGTACTTAATTCATAAGCTCCATTTACTTGAACATATTTCATTTTAAACTCGGGTTTATATTCCCAATCACTCAATTCTCCGAATACATAAATATCGCCACCGGGAATTGGGTTTTCTCGCTTTAAATTAAAATGAGTGATCATGTAGTCTGCTTCACGATTAGAAAGAGGGCTGTTTTCTCGATTGATTTGTCTTTTACCATTAATGTCTGGTTGAAAAAGATAGCGCTTAAAAGATCGAGGCTCTTCTGGTAGAATATAAACATGCGTTTTACCAGCAATAATATGAATGCCATCTATGTTCATGGATTGATACCGTAGGTTTCTCGTTTCAAAAAATCGATATTCATTATCGCCATCAAACAAATTTTTATCCTCATAGTTGTACACTAACTCTTGAGAACGAATAAACAAAGGCTTCAAATCAGTAATGGCATTGTCCCATCTGCGATTTTGTGAAACCATAACTTTCAAATCAGAATAAACATCTTGAATTGGGTAGTTGCTATAATCTATAGTAAAATCCACCTCTTGTTTGTAGTCTCTATGGCGAGCTAAAGTCGCCATTCGGATATCACTTTTAATATTCACTCTTTTTTCAACGACATAAAATCGTTTGGTCAATAATAAATCTTCTTCGTCATTATTTGCATACACTTTTAGCAAGTAGTTTCCCGAAAGTTTAAACTTCACTTGGTTGTTGGGAATAGCAACTTTGTAATGAATATAGGAGAAAAGAGTATTAATGGAGTATTGGTAATCTTCAATAAAGCCATCAAAAAAATCGCTAAGATATTCTGTTACCACTAAATCTGACGGCTCCCAATTTGCATTGCAATGCACAATCGTATAATTGTAAGTTTCAAAATCAGCTGTTAAATCATCAAAATGGAGTTCCAGTTGGTCAGTACTTCCTAAATAAAGAACCGGAAAAGATAGTTGATCCTCCTTACGGTAAAGTTGTACAGTTTTAATATTATCTCTGTACGTGTGGTCTCGGTACTGAAGTTCGCTTTCGATGTCCTCAACGGCAACCGTTTTTGAAGCAATAGGAGTAGGGTTTAGAGTGTTTTTGCTGTGACCTGAACAGCTTATAAACAACGAGATGACCAATAATGAGAACAACTTCATAAAAAAGATTAATATTAGGTTTATAAAAATAGTAAACCTTGGGAATAAAACGTTCTAAGAGGGAGTTTAGTTTCCACAAAACAAAATAGATGGATGAATGGTTAATAGCTTGTTTTAAAAAAGTTAATAAAAGCTAAAAATCAAGTGACGAAAGTCTTATTTTTGCAGCCGAAAATTGAACCTGTCTCTTATACACATCTCCGAGCCCACG
>CAJXRL010000195.1 GCA_913059105.1 uncultured Flavobacteriales bacterium | reverse complement strand
GTCGGCAGCGTCAGATGTGTATAAGAGACAGGTACAATCTCGATGACAGATAATTCAACTGGTACTGCTAGTTGGGCTATCAATACCAATTTTCAAAATGGAGGGTTGAAATCGGACTCTGCGCAAGTAGCGCAAGGTGATACATTGATTATTGAGTCTAATTCATTTAGTACAGTTGGGTTCACATTTGTAAATTTATACTTTAGCCAAATTTGTAAAGTAGATTTCTTTGACAAGGCGATAGTTGAGTATTCAATTAACAATGGAACAACTTGGACTCAATTAACTTCAACTGAATATTTAGGAAGTGGAATAGTAACGGGTAATGCTTTTTCTGCTTTAAGTTATGCGACTTGGAATGTTGCAGTTTCAACTGCAACGCCTACAAATTCTTGGTGGCAACTTGAAAATTTTGACTTAACTGCAGCTAGTGGTCATACGCAGGTAAAAGTTAGATTTTCTCTTATTGATGCTGACAATAATGGTGCAAGAAGTAATTATGGTTGGTTAATTGACGATGTTGAAGTTCAAGGGGCGCCATGCGAACTTATACCGCCTACTATATTGCAAACTGGTACAATTTATCAAGGAGCCGTTTTTGGTACAGGACCTTTTATAATAGAGGCTGATATTCAAGATGCAAGTGGAGTTGCTTCAGCAGGGTTAAAGTACACTATTAACGGAGGTAGCTTAAATACGTTGATAATGACAAATTCAAGTGGGAATATATATACCGCAACAATTCCTTCAGCAACTATTGGGGATACTATTTGTTATACAGTGAATGCAGTTGACAATACTACCTGTGCTAACTTGGCTCAATCTCCCAATAATGGTTGTCGACAATTTATAATTAACCCAAATGCGCCACCTAATTGTGTAGGAAATCCAATAAGCAATTATAATTATTCCGAAACTTTTGCAAGTTTTACTCCGGGCAATGGAACTACTACTCCTGGTACTTTAAATAACAATTGGGCAAATTCAACTACTCCAACGCATACCTGGTTTGTAGCTACCAATACGGGTTCTGGAAATACAGGTCCATCAGCCGATCATAGCCCAGGCGATGCTAATTTTTTATATGTTGAAGCTTCAGGTGCTTTTAGGAATCAAACTGCGATTATGAATACACCTTGTTATAATTTTAGCGGCTTGTCGGCACCTAAGTTTAGCTTTTGGTACCACATGTTTGGGAATCAAATGGGCGAGCTTCATGTAGATCTTTATAATGGCAATGCTTGGATTCTAGATGTGACACGTGCACTAATCGGTGATCAAGGAAACAGCTGGCTTTATAGAGAAATTGACTTAACTGCATATGCAGGAAATATTATTCAATTACGGTTTAGAGGAATTACTGGTAACGGATTTCAAAGTGACATTGCAATTGATGATATTCAGATTATTGAGCCACCTGGAGATGAGTTAAATCTTGTCAATTTTGTTACTCCGAATGCATCAAGTTGCAATGGATCTGCAACAGAATTTGTTACGGTAAGAATTGAAAATTTGGGCAGTAGGACACAAGATACAATTCCACTAGCGTATCAAGTAAATAGAGGAACGGTGATTAGAGATACAGCCTTCTTTAATTTGATGCCCGGTATGTCTTTCAATCATACTTTTCAAACGTCATTTGATATGTCAATTTGGGGAACGTACAATTTAAATACATGGTTGGAACTGGTTGGAGACGTTGATAATTTAAATGATTCTGTAAAAGGATATCAGGTAATTACAAATAGTATTCAAGCTAATTTCCCGGATACATCGACTTTCGATAATTTCACGGTAGGCACACCTGGAATATTTCTAAACGGCTGGAGCAATGATCCACAAAACACTTTTGATTGGTTTGTGGATACGGCAGGAACCCCGTCAGGTCAAACAGGACCTACCGGAGATACAACCTCACCTGCTGGAACTGGGAATTACATTTACTACGAGGCAACAAATACTCCTCAAGGGGAAAATGGTTCTTTTTTTAGTGGATGTTTGGATTTGAATAGTACAAATAGACCTGAGTTAAAGTTCTACTACCACATGTCCGGAATTGAAATGGGAGAATTGCACTTAGACTTAAGCTTAAATGGATTCTTAATTCAAGATTTAATCCCACCAGTTGTTGGAGACCAAGGCACAGCTTGGATCGAAAGAATAGTTGACCTAACTCCATTTAAAGGAGATGTGCGAATTATTTTCAGAGCAGTAAGAGGCTCAGGGTATAGAAGCGATATAGCAATTGATCAAGTGACTATGCGCGACGCACTTCCAGTAGGCATTGTGCAAAATGAAGAGCAAGAAACATTCAGTTTCTTTCCGAACCCTGTGAACAATATTTTAACAATAAACAGCAATGAGAAATTAAGTATTCAAATTTTGAATACGTTAGGTTCTGTTGTACAAGAAACTAGTGTAATAAAAGGATTGAATCAAATAGATGCCAGTACTTGGACTCCTGGTGTATATTTTATAAGAGTTTCAAATAATGAGAACGCAAATGTTCAAAAATTTATCAAGCAATAAAAAACTCTTTTTTAAAGATCAAATGAAGGTTCTGGAGCTCGCTTTAGAGCCTTCTTTTTTGGCTTAATTGATCCAACAAACATAATGTTGATTAACTCTTCATCATTGGTTAATAGCGTTTTTGAAATACCTTCGACAATTGTAATTGGTTCGTCGTATTTGTAACTTCTATTTAAGCTTTCAAAACTATCATCAACATAGCTTAACTTAATACTATTCTTTACAACTTCCCCATTCTTAACTGTAGCTTTGCCTAAAAAACAATCGGCAAAACGACCTTTTCTAATCGTAATAATTACGTCGTCATACGTACCATCTTCCACATCATTTGCTCCTCTAATTTCAAATACTTTAGCGTACTTTTGATAACAAGTAGCGCTTTCTTGAGCATTCAAGAATACAGAACATATAAGAAAGCTTGCTGTAATTAAGAATTTTTTCATTTCAATTTATTTTTAGTAAAAGTAATTTTACTAAGGAATTTAATAAGGTATTTTCTTTTTTTATCTTAAATATCGATTGTTAATAACCGCAATTATCGATACGTATTTCCCGGATGGATAAACGTTAAAGTATAGTTTGAAAATGTTCTAACAGGTTTCCCGTCTTTATAACCTGGCTCCCACTGTATGTTTTTTAATAAACGGATTGTTTCTTCATTGCAGCCTCCTGCCAGTGGTTTTACAATTGTAAAGTTGCTTGCTATTCCATTTTTTTCGATAATGAATGTAACCTTTACCGTACCTGATATGATTTGCTGCAAAGCCAAAGCTGGGTACCTAATGTTTTCTCTTACATAATCATTAATAGTGTTGAAACCTTTTACTGATGGGGTACTGTCTAATTTGCTAATAGTGAATATCAAAGGGTTGTTCGTAATGACCGGGGGAAGAGATTGTCGCTTTTTAGCTCTTTTGTATTTTTTTGGGTCAAATGTTATTTTCACTTGTTGGACTTCAATGTTTTTGTCTTTTCTAATTTTGTCCTTCTCCCACACAATCAATTTTACTAATCGCATTGCTTCCATCGCAAAAGAATTGCTTTTTTCAAGATTTGTGAATAGCGTGTCAATTTTGCCGTCCCAGCTTACCTTGACGACAACAAAAACTACTTGAGATTTTTTTATTTCAAGTTCTTCCGCTGGATAAACGATTTGACTTTCAATTAGGTATTCTACTTCATCTTCTCCGCAAGCAGGTGATGCTGGATAACTTTTTGCATTGAAAAACTCCACTTGTTGCGCAGTGGAAATTCCAAACGAAGCTAAAAATAGTATGATTGTAAATGTTTTAGACATATT
Source organism: uncultured Flavobacteriales bacterium (assembly GCA_913059105.1). GTDB lineage: Bacteria > Bacteroidota > Bacteroidia > Flavobacteriales_E > Vicingaceae > NORP294. The sequence goes on along the minus strand of CAJXRL010000195.1, from coordinate 1,379 downwards.
TAATTATCTTTCCGCTAAGTTATTAAAAGAAACAAGAATGTTGGTTAAGACCTTCGGTAGTGCAGTTCAAGGGGTGGATGCCATTACTATAACTGTAGAAGTTAATGTTGGGCAAGGAGTAAATTTTTTACTTGTTGGCCTGCCTGATAGCGCGGTCAAAGAATCGCAACAACGAATTGATGCGGCATTAAAAAATAACGGATACAAAATTCCTGGTAAAAAGGTGGTGATAAATATGGCTCCCGCGGACATTCGAAAAGAAGGGTCGGCTTATGATTTAACGCTTGCTGTTGGAATTCTTGCTGCCTCCGAGCAAATTAAACGGGAAAAAGTAGGAGATTTTGTTATTATGGGCGAATTAAGCTTAGATGGAGGGCTTCAGCCGATGAAAGGTGCTTTACCAATAGCTATACAAGCGAAGAAAGAAGGTTTTAGAGGATTGATTTTACCAAAACAAAATGCAAGAGAAGCGGCCATCGTAAGTGATTTGGAAGTTTATGGTATTGAGAACATTAAGGAAGTTATTGACTATTTTAATGATGAAGCAGAACTGCAAAGAACTGAGTTGAATACAAGAGAAGAATTTTACAACAGTTTAAGTGTGACTGATCTTGATTTTGAAGACGTAAAAGGTCAAGAAAATATAAAAAGAGCACTTGAAATTGCTGCAGCGGGAGGTCATAATGTTATTCTTATAGGCCCTCCCGGAGCTGGGAAAACAATGTTAGCTAAACGCCTACCTACCATTTTGCCTCCTTTGAGTTTGCATGAAGCATTAGAAACGACAAAAATTCATTCTGTTGCTGGTAAAATGAATTCAGATGATGCATTAATCACCCTGCGTCCATTTCGATCGCCGCACCACACAATAAGCGATGTGGCATTAGTAGGAGGGGGAGGTTTTCCTCAACCAGGGGAAATATCATTGGCACACAATGGAGTTTTGTTCTTAGACGAACTTCCTGAATTTAAAAGGACTGTACTAGAAGTAATGCGACAACCGATCGAGGAGAGAAGGATTACTATTTCTAGAGCTCGCTTTACCGTGGACTATCCAGCGTCATTCATGTTAGTGGCGTCTATGAATCCTTGCCCATGTGGTTATTATAATCATCCTGATAAAGAATGTATGTGCGCGCCGGGAATGGTGCATAAATATTTGAATAAAATATCAGGCCCTTTATTAGATCGGATCGATTTACACGTTGAAGTAACACCAGTTGATTTTGAAAAGCTATCAGAAACAAGGTTGTCTGAGAAAAGCGAAAAAATTAGAGAGAGGGTAGTGGCTGCAAGAGAAATTCAAACGCAGCGGTATATGGCGCTGTCTCTTATACACATCTCCGAGCCCACGAGCCAGGCAGAAATCTCGTATGCCG